>JAFAGE010000007.1 GCA_023423015.1 Bacteroidota bacterium | reverse complement strand
CCTGATGTCGAAGCCGATTGAACTCGACACGACCCGTATCGGATGGTCGGCCAACAACAAAATCTACACCACCATTTACAGCGACGACAAGAAGAAGATCATGATCTTCAAGATCAACAGCCGCAATCCCAGGAATTTCCTGTTTACTACCTTATTGTTTGATGATCAACTTCAACTCCGCAATAAGCAGCAGCTGAACATGCCGATGGAGGAAAAGAATGATTACTTCACCGACTTCCTGCTCGACAATGAAGGGACGCTTGTTTTCGGGAAATTTGTGCGTAAGGGCGGAGGAGATTTTGTGACAAACCTCTCGCTGGTGATGAAGGAACCCGATGCTGCAGAGTTCGTGATCTACGACATGAAAACAGGCGATCGTGTGCTCGACGACGTTAAAGTGAAAATTGATAATACCAACAGGCGATACCTGTTCTCTGCATTGTATTATAAACAGCGCAGGGGTAACATAGAAGGATTATATACGGTGGTGTGGGACCGCACCTCATCTTCGATATTCAGAACGCAGATGTTGCCGTTTACTGATGAAATGCGGGCCCAGGCCAAGGGCCAGGATGCAAATCTTCGCATAGCCTTCAACGATTATTTTATCAAGAACATCATTATCCGCAAAGACGGGGGCTATCTCCTGGTTGCAGAATCGATGTACACAACGACCCGTGGCGGTGGACCATTCAACCGCTGGGATTATATGAACTGGAATAATCCATGGGCGTCGCCTTATACAAATTATTATTACTCGCCTTTTTACTACGGCTCATATGGAGTTCCCTGGAACCGTTGGGGAGGGTCTGCTACCCGTTATCATGCGGAAAATATTTTCGTGCTTTCCTTCAACAAGCTGGATAGCCTGGAGTGGACCAACGTTATTCCCAAAAGCCAGTTCGACGATCAGACCGATGGCCTGATTTCGCACCAGGTGATGAACACGGGTGGTGAGTTGCATTTTCTGTTCAATGTATACGAACGAAGAACACTGCTGCTGAATGACCAGAGCGTAGGTTCGGAAGGAAAAATCACGCGTCATCCTACCCTGAGAAATCTTGACAGAAGCATCGAATTTATGCCGCGCTTCGGCAAACAGGTCAGCGCACGAAGCATCATTATGCCATGCCAGTTCAGGAACTATCTTATTTTCGCTAAAATTGATTTCTAAACATTAGCGGGTGGTAGGCATTTTCCGACAAAAAAATCCTGGCAATAGTTTACTTCTCCTGGTTTACGGACTCGTTCTCAAATTCGGTATCCTTCTTCAGCCTTCAATGCCGCTGAGGCAGCAGGAAGACCATTATTTGTATGAACTGTTGCTTCGGTTACTGGAACCTGTCGGCATCCCCGCTTTCGTTTACGGTATATTCGCTTTTCTTCTCATCTACGCTCAGGCTACGCTGATCAACCGTATCACGATCGACCTTAAGATGTTGCCAAAACCGAATTACCTGCCGGGTATGGCGTATATGTTATTGTCGTCACTGTTCGTAGAATGGAATCATTTTTCTGCGCCCCTGCTTGTAAACACTTTCCTGTTGCTGATGTTTTACCGGATGGTAAATCTTTACAATACAGCAAAACCACTCGGAGGGATATTCAATATCGGCGTGATGACCGGCATTATCACCCTGCTTTATGAACCGGCGATTATTTACCTGCTCATGATGCCATTCACGCTTTTTATTATGCGCCCATTCAGGATAAGGGAATGGCTAACAGGTTTTCTGGGTCTGACTGCTCCCTACTATTTCCTCGCATTGGAGCCGCTTATCACCAACAAATGGCAATGGGCACACCTGGTGCCCTCAATACATATTGACTTTCCGGCTATGCCGTCGTCGTTTTTCATCACCATCAGCCTGATTCTGCTTGTGTTGCCTTTTATTGTGGGAGGATATTTCGTGCAAACCAACCTTAATAAGATGCTGATTCAGATCCGAAAGGGTTGGAGCCTGCTCCTGCTCCTCATGATTATGTCCATTTTCGTAATCCTCGTAAACGGGGGTGTAAATTACGTTAACTGGATGTTCGCCCTGGTGCCTCTCGCCGCCTTCCATGCCGCTACTTACTATTACCCCGAACGAAAAGTTTTGTTAACACAATCACTGCACTGGATAACCTTCGCCTATGCCATATACCTTGCGTATGTTCATGGATAATCTGGCAGATGTGAGATGGCAGATGGCAGATGTGGCGAATAGTGAATGGAATAATAAAATTGCCGTTTCCCCCTTGCCGGCATTGCGGTTTCATCACCGTTTGCGGGCGTGAAAAGGCTTAACTTTGCACAAAATCGGGACAGAAATGAAATTTGGAATAGTTGTTTTTCCGGGATCGAATTGTGACAGGGACATGCAGGATGCATTACAGAACGACCTGAACCAGGAAGTGGTAATGTTGTGGCATAAGGATAAAGATATCAGCATGTTCTCGACCGAGGACTGCATTGTGCTGCCCGGCGGATTCTCTTACGGCGATTACCTGAGGTGTGGAGCTATTGCTCGTTTCAGTCCCATGATGCAAAGTGTAATTGAATTTGCAAAGAAGGGCGGAAAAGTGCTGGGTGTTTGTAACGGTTTCCAGATCCTCTGCGAAGCGCACCTGCTTCCCGGGGTTTTGCTTCGCAACGTAAACCAGCAATTCCTGTGTAAGAATGTTTATCTCACCGGTGTAGGGGCCGACAGGCCTCTGATGATCCCCATCGCACACGGTGAAGGAAGATATTTTGCAAAAGACCAGGTTCTCGATGAGCTTGAAGCGAACAACCAGGTGATCTATAAATACTGCGATGCTGATGGCAACATAACGCCTGAATCGAACCACAATGGTGCAATTCGCAACATCGCGGGTATCAGGAACAAGGAAGGTAATGTGTTTGGAATGATGCCACACCCGGAACGCGCGTGTTCTTCTGCCCTCGGCAATACCGATGGCAGAATCGTATTGCAGTCGCTCTTATTTGCCAAAAATCCAAGCACCAGCAGGTCTGCTGCCCTTGTTTAACTTACCAATAAGTAATGCCATCGTTCCGGAACACCTACCTATTTACGGTTCTTCTTACAGTTGTGGGTTTGATATCTGCAGTATCCGCGATTGCCCAGGAATCGGACCTGTATAAATGGACCCTGACCAGCAAACGGACGGCAGACAATACCTACGAACTCAGCTTTAAAACAGCAGGAGCGAAAGGTTGGCAGCTTTATGGAGCCAATGAGGAGGTGGATGGGGTACCCGTTACATTCCTTGAAATCGATTCTTCCATATCGATAGAGAAACCGGTATCGGAAGAAGGTGAGAAAAAAACCATCAAAAGCGCCATATTCGATAACGCACCTTTCACCATTTATGAAGGGCCGGCTGAATTCCGCTTTAAGATCAGGTTCAGTGGCGACGTACCTGCAACCTTACAAGGCAAACTCAACTACACTTTCGGAAAAGGTGATGAATTCTATCCCAACACAATTTTTGCCTTTTCAACTCCGCTCGAAGGAGGAAAGGAAGTCACCACCCGTATTCGTATACCAACAATCGATCTTGCGAATCCCGTAAGTAATTGCGGCGATGAAGATACCGGCGGAAAGAGCCTGTTTGGTATTTTCCTTCTTGGCCTTCTTGGTGGTTTTATCGCGCTGCTCACGCCATGTGTATTTCCGTTGATCCCGCTCACCGTTTCATTCTTCACGAAGAAAACGGTAGACCGGAAAAAGGGCATATTCAACGCCGTGATGTACGGTTTTTTTATATTCCTGATTTATGTATTGCTGAGCGTTCCCTTTCACCTCGTAAGTAATGTGAACCCCGAGGTGTTGAATAACATTTCCACCAATGTGTGGCTGAATATCATCTTCTTTCTCATATTCGTATTCTTTGCGCTTTCCTTTTTTGGTTATTTCGATCTTACCCTGCCCGGCGGACTTGCCAACAAGATCGATGCGCGATCGGGGATGGGTACAATGGGCGGCATCTTCTTTATGGCGCTTACGCTCGCCATCGTTTCGTTTTCCTGTACCGGACCCATTTTAGGTTCGCTGCTGGCTGGCACGGCTGCTGAAGGTGCATGGCCGTTGACAGTCGGGTTAGCCGGTTTTGGTCTCGCGCTGGCCTTACCATTTGCATTATTTGCGATGTTCCCAAACTGGCTGCATTCACTTCCCAAGAGCGGGGGGTGGCTGACTTCAGTGAAAGTTGTACTGGGTTTCCTGGAGCTGGCGATGGCAATCAAATTTCTATCTAATGCCGACCTGGTTGAGCAATGGGGAATTATCAAGCGTGAAGTGTTCATCGGTTCGTGGGTAATAATTGGAACACTCACCGTGCTGTACCTTTTTGGAGTCATCCGGTTTCCGCATGATGGTCCGGTTAAGAAGATCAGCGGAGTACGCTGGGCGTTCATTGCATTATTTGGCGCAATCACTCTTTACCTTATTCCGGGTGTTACGAACACCCCGGCTGCGAACCTGCGTTTGATCAGTGGTTTCCCTCCCCCTTTGTGCTATAGTTTGTATAAAGAACCGGTGAATTGTGAAACGGGAATAGAACCTCTTCGTGATTATGAGGAGGCACTCGCGCTCGCAAAGAAAGAAAGCAAACCTCTGTTGATTGATTTCACCGGGTGGGCTTGTGTGAACTGCCGGCGAATGGAAGAAAATGTGTGGGTAGACGAAGAAGTGATGCGATTGATGAAGGAAAAATTTGTGGTAGTGTCGCTATATGTAGACGAAAGAAAAACGTTACCTGCTTCGGAGCAGTTGCTTTATAAAACTAAAAACGGCACGAGCAAACAGATTAAAACCGTTGGAGACAAGTGGGCAACCTTTCAGTCGGAAAACTTTGACGCCGTGTCGCAACCTCAATACGCTATCCTCTCTCCCGACGAAAAAGTATTGACCAAGACGAAAGGCTACACACCCAGCGCGAAGGAATTTGTGGAATGGCTTAAGTGTGGGTTGGCGGAATGAATTTAGGAGATGGCAGATGGCAGATGGCATAAGGCATAGGTTCTCACCGCTCACCTTTCACCGCTCACCAAAAAAAAATCCCCCTTGCGGGGGATTGATGCAGAATTCGTACTTCCGCAATGTTGTATGCTGATTAGAGAGCGATCTTTTTTTGCGTCATCATCTTGCGCAGATTGATCAGGCCGTAGCGCATACGTCCAAGTGCAGTGTTGATGCTGCAGTTTGTGAGCGATGCAATTTCCTTGAAGCTCAGGTCTGCATAATGACGGAGGATGATAACCTCGCGCTGGTCTTCAGGAAGCAGATCAAGCATCTGGCGAACCCTTTCATGGCTCTGGCGCTTCATCATTTTTTCGTCTGCGCCTTCTTCAGTGAAATTGATAACCTCGAAAATGTCGCGGTCATCACTGGTTTTGATGGAAGGGGTACGTTTTACTTTTCTGAAATGGTCAACGCAAAGGTTGTGAGCTATACGCATAGCCCAGGGAAGGAACTTTCCTTCCTCGGTGTACCTGCCGCCGCGGATCGTGTCGATGATCTTGATCAGAACATCCTGGAAAATGTCTTCAGCGAGGTACTTGTCTTTCACAAGAAACAGGATCGACGTGTACATTTTGTCTTTGTGCCTCAGAACAAGAATTTCAAGGGCATTCAGGTCTCCATCCTGAAAATTCTGGATGAGTTCGTGGTCGGTTTTCGAACGTAAAGAAGAATTCATAAAACTTCTACAGTTTTGAAGGTGATAGGATATTTATTAAGGATTCTAAGAGTAAAATTTGGTTTTTCTGAGTAGAAGAGTGTAATCGATAGGCTGTGTGTTGAGTTTGGGTTTTGGTTGTTTTGCAGTGCTAAATTACCCACTAAAGATATACACTTTCATGAAAAAACCAAACTTTGCCTGTTCTTTTATGGGAATTGTTGATGACTCCTAAATATTTATACTTAGCATTGGCTATGGAGTGATAATTTTGTACGCTCAAATTATGGCGGTCACAGAAAAAAAGAAAGGTGCAACACGCAAAAAAGCAGTTGCAGAGGGAAGCGACGACATACTCATCCAGGGGGCCAGGGTTCATAACCTGAAAAATGTTACTGCACGTATTCCACGAAATAAGCTGGTAGTTGTTACAGGGGTTTCCGGCTCCGGTAAATCTTCATTAACCATTGATACGCTCTTCGCAGAAGGGCAACGCCGCTATGCAGAAAGTTTAAGTGCATATGTAAGGCAATTTATGGCCCGCATGGTTAAACCCGATGTGGATTACATAAAAGGACTTTGCCCGGCTATTGCAATAGAACAAAAGGTGATCACGCGTACACCCCGCTCTACCGTGGGAAGTATGACGGAGATTTACGATTACATGCGCCTGTTGTTTGCACGTACAGGACGTACGATATCACCAATATCGGGAAGGCAGGTTAAGAAAGACGATGTGAGTGATGTGGTTAAAGCAATTACCGAACTCAACAAAGGCGACAAGGTGTTATTACTTGTACCTTTTAAACAACATCTTCACCGCGACACTTCAGAAGAACTCAATATATTATTACAAAAGGGTTTTTCGCGCTTATACGTAAGCGGAGAAACTACCCGTATTGAAGACCTTCTGAATGAAACTGCACCGGGAAGTAAAAAGTGGAAACCAACAAAGGATACATATATATTAATAGATCGCCTGGTAGTAAAAGAATTTGACGAAGATGACCTTCATCGTATAGCCGACTCCGTTACTACGGGTTTTTACGAAGGCGAGGGCGAAGTTTTACTATTGGTAAATGAAAAGGACAAACTTTCTTTTTCAAACCGCTTCGAACTTGATGGAATGGTATTCGAGGAACCCATTCCCGATTTGTTTTCGTTCAATAATCCTGTTGGTGCATGCCCCACATGCGAAGGTTTCAGCCTTGTGCTTGGCATTGACGAAGATCTTGTTATTCCCGACAAACGGTTAAGTGTATACGATGGCGCAATTGCTCCCTGGAAAGGGGAGAAGCTGGGCAAGTGGCGGGAAAATTTTATCAAAACATCGCGGTCTGTGAACTTCCCCATTCACAAACCTATCATGGATCTCACCAAAGAACAATACCAGTTGCTCTGGAAGGGAGACCGGAATATTTCAGGCATCGACGATTTTTTCAAAGAAGTAGAGCAGAACTTATACAAGGTGCAGTATCGCGTGTTGTTGTCGCGGTACCGCGGTCGTACTCTGTGCCCGGAATGTAATGGCTACCGTTTGAAAAAAGAAGCACTGTATGTTCAGGTAGCCGGTAAACACATCGGAGAACTGTGTGAGATGCCCGTGAAATACCTGGTGAAATGGTTCGAAGACATACAACTGACCGACCATGAAAGGGAAATAGCTAAGAGAATTCTACTCGAAATAAACCAGCGGCTGAAGACGCTGATGGATGTGGGACTTGGATATCTGACGATGAACCGCCTGGCAAACAGCCTCAGTGGAGGAGAAAGCCAACGTATTCAACTAACCCGGTCATTAGGAAGCAACCTTACCAATTCACTTTACATCCTGGATGAACCATCCATCGGATTACATTCACGAGATACGCAAAACCTGATCAAGGTGCTGAAAGAACTGCGCGATCTTGGAAATACTGTGGTGGTGGTGGAACACGATGAGATGATGATGCGGGAAGCAGATCATATTATAGACATGGGACCCCTTGCATCACACCTCGGTGGAGAAATTGTTGCAGCAGGGAACTATGACCAGATTATTTCAATCCCTGAGAGCCTGACCGGCAAATACCTTTCAGGCGAACTGAAGGTGGTTGGTCCTTCGAAGCCAAGAAAATGGAACAGCTCCATCATTGTTGAAGGTGCAAGGCAACACAACCTGAAGGATATAAAAGTTGAATTTCCATTGAACGTGCTTTGCGTGGTGAGCGGCGTGAGCG
>JAFAGE010000360.1 GCA_023423015.1 Bacteroidota bacterium | reverse complement strand
CTGGGTAATATTCCGCTATGCCGATGTGCTTCTGATGAAAGCTGAAGCTTTAGTCAGGACTGGTGGCGATGGTTCAACCATTGTTAACCAGGTAAGGGCCGAAAGAGGTGCAACAGCATTAGGTACTGTAGATCTTCAGGCAATACTTGATGAAAGAGGACGCGAGTTTTACTGGGAAGGTTGGAGAAGGCAAGACCTGATCCGCTTTGGAAAATATCTCGAAGCATGGCAGGAAAAAGCTGCAAGCGATCCGAGAGTGCTCCTGTTCCCGATCCCAAGCGACCAGCTCGCTGTAAATCCTAACCTGACTCAAAATCCAGGATATTAAAAGAGCTTTAATTTTTTATTAAGTAGAAAAAGGTCATTTTGCGATGACCTTTTTCTCTTTATACAGACCCCATGAGGCCTTGCTCGATCACTGTCTGCTGCTTACTCTTATTATTCGTCATTTCCTGTAAGAATGAAGAAGAACGCAATACGCTTTTTACACGCGTAAACGACAGCGGAATAGAGTTTCGCAACGACATCAGAAACTCGAAAGACTTCAACGTATTTACCTATCGAAATTTTTATAATGGCGGCGGAGTCGCGATCGGCGATATTAACAACGACGGGCTTGCAGATGTTTTCTTCACTGCAAACATGGGCGAAAATAAGCTCTACCTGAACAAGGGAAATTTCCAGTTCGAGGATATAACGCAAAAAGCAGGAATTTCAAACCAGGGTAAGTGGGGTACCGGAATTGTTTTTGCCGATATTAATGGCGATGGATGGCTCGACATGTATGTGTGCTATGCCGGATATCAGAAAGGTATTGACAATCGCAATGAACTTTACATCAACAATAAAAACCTCACATTCACCGAATCTGCGGCGAAGTACAATTTGAATGATTCGGGATATACCACTCACGCAAGTTTCTTTGATTACGATCTCGACGGAGATCTTGATTGCTATTTGCTGAAGAACAGCTTCATCCCGGTTAATACACTTAACTACGCCAACAAACGCGACCTGCGTGCGAAGGAATGGCCGGTGGCGGATTTCCTGAAAGGAGGAGGAGACAAACTTCTCAGGAATGATAACGGTGTTTTCAACGACGTGAGCGTTGAAGCAAACATTTATGGAAGCCTGATCGGCTTTGGTTTGGGAGTTACTGTTGGGGATGTAAATGGCGACCAGTATCCTGATATGTATATCAGCAACGATTTTTTTGAACGTGACTATTTATACATAAATCAGAAAGACGGAACTTTCAAAGAAGACCTTGAGCATTGGGTGCAACACATAAGTCACTCTTCAATGGGTGCAGATATCGCTGATATCAACAACGACGGCTATCCTGATATTTTTACAACAGACATGCTGCCGGATGATGACTATCGGTTGAAGACAACATCATCATTCGAGAATTACGACGTGAATGCATTGAAAGTAAAAAACGGGTTCTATAACCAGTACATGCAAAACACGCTTCAGATTAATAACAGGAATGGCAAGTTCATGGAATCTGCATTCCTTAGCGGAGTAGCAGCGTCTGACTGGAGCTGGGGAGGGTTGATCTTCGACGCAGACAATGATGGTCTTTCTGATCTTTTTGTTTGCAACGGAATAAACAATGATGTAACAGACCAGGATTTCATTGAATTTTTTGCCAATGATGTAATTCAGAAGATGGTACTCAGCGGAGAGAAGAATGAAGTTGATGAAGTGATCGGTAAAATGCCCTCGCAAAAAATTTCTAATAAAATTTACCGCAATACCGGCAGCCTCAATTTTACAGAACAGGCGAAACAATGGGGGCTCGCTGATCCCTCGTTTTCGAATGGTGCGGCTTATGGCGACCTTGATAATGATGGCGACCTGGACCTTGTGGTGAATAATGTGAACCAGGAAGCTTTTATCTATCGCAACAATACAAATGCCCAGGGCAATGGCTATATTGGCGTGCAACTGAAAGGCAAAGCACCAAACACATTCGCTATTGGCAGTACGATTCGCGTATACCAGGGAGACCAGGTAATAACAAGGGAAATTATTCCAAGCCGCGGCTTTCAATCGTCGGTGGACTATAAAACTCTGATTGGCATTGGCGACAAAAAAGTTGATTCTCTTTTAATCATCTGGCCCGATCGCTCCTTTGTTACTTTGACCACTCCTGAATTAAATAAGGTTCACACCATTTCATATTCAGAAAATCTACCTGAATATCCTTCCACTTCTGTGGAGGAGAATAAGAACACACTGCTGCTGCAGCAGCCAGATAACTCTCCATTCGCACCTCATAAAGAAAACAACTATGTTGACTTTTATTATGAAAGGGGAGTTCCTGTGATGTTATCGAGAGAAGGACCAAAAGCTGCGCAAGGCGATGTAAACGGTGACGGACTTGCCGACATTTTTGTTTGCGGTGCAGCTGGTCAACCTGGTCAGCTATATCTCGGAAACAACAGCGGCTTCATCAAAAGGGAAATGCGGGTGTTCGACGAAGCTGCAGATATGGAGGATGTTTCAGCGTTGTTTTTTGATGCCGATGGAGACAAGGATCTCGATCTTTTTGTGGGATCGGGCGGCAATACCGGAGGCGGATGGCAACCATCCATGCAGAACAGAATCTACCTGAACGATGGCAAGGGAAATTTTTCAGCATCGCCTCACAAACTTGAAAATTCGGGAATGAACACATGTTGTGCAGTTGCCCACGATTTTGATGGAGATGGTGACGAGGATTTATTTGTTGCTAGCAGGAGTGTTCCCCTTACTTATGGAGCAACCCCGACAAACGGTTTCTATATCAACGACGGAAAAGGCGGCTTTAGCAATGTGCTGCGCAATTCCAATAAGGAAATGGCGCGCATTGGTATGATCACTGCCATGGATCTGTCAGATATCAATGGCGACGGAAAGAAGGAGCTGATAATGGTTGGTGACTGGATGGGCGTGCGGGCTTTTGAATTTAAAAATGGCGATTTTGTAAGGTTAAATACTGGCCTGGAAAATTTTGAAGGATGGTGGAGAGCATTGAAGGCAGCGGACCTGGATAATGATGGCGACCAGGACCTGGTTTTAGGAAATATCGGCGAAAACTTTTACCTGCGCCCGGACTCCAGCCGCCCTGTGAAGATATTTATCAACGATTTTGAAAAGAAAGGCACTGTTGATAAAGTAATCACCCGCACTATCGACGGTAAAGACAAACCGGTTTTCCTGAAGCGGGAGCTAACCGATCAGCTTGCCACATTACGAAAACAAAATCTAAAGCATCGTGATTTTGCTAATAAAAGTTTCCAGGAATTGTTCAGCGAAGAACTCGTATCTGGTTCAACAATGAAACAATTTACTTACGCGTCGTCATGCATCGCGATCAATGATGGTAAAGGCAATTTTTCCATCAGGAAATTACCGGTTAATGTCCAGATGTCGTCGGTGAATGCAATTGAGGTAAGTGATATAAACAACGATAGTTTGCCTGACCTTCTTTTAGGTGGAAATGACTTCGGGCTGCTGCCCCAATTCTGCCGGCTGGATGCAAGCTACGGTCATGTGCTGCTAAACAAAGGCAAAGGAGAATTTCAATGGATGTATCCTTCTGAATCGGGCCTGGAAGTAAATGGCCAGGTACGGGATATTGTTGCCATTAACAACAGTGGGCGAAAAATATTCCTGTTTCTCCGGAACAATGAGGAGCCAAAGGTATTCAGTGTTCGGGGGAAGTGAATAGTGACCCACCTACGCTAAAACTCTGGTGGACGGGAATGGTGAATAGTTGAATGTTGATAGATCAATCTTTAATAGACGGGGTAGGAAATTCGGGTTTTCCATTTTGAAGTGTCGGGTTCCTGGAGCCTGTTGGTGATCAGCGATTGGTAAGGCAGCGCGGGAGAACGCCGTTTGTAGTCGAACATATATTGCTCCATCTGCCTGAGGTGCCTGGAAATAATATACGGTCCGCCGGTAACTTCAGAAATAAGAATGTATCCAAGTACCAGGCGTTTGATCATCATCTCGGTACCGCGTGTAGAAATATCCCGGTTGATAGGGAGACCAACCATCAGCCGGTTGGCGCCATCCACGGAATCGATGTGACACATGGGCAGATTTGTTTCCTTAGCTCCCATTTTTGCAGCATATTCTTTTAGCCGGTGAATGCGTGAGTAAATAGTTTCCGTTGAAGGGTATCCCGAGATGCTGTCTACCGTAACGAGGATGATGGAATCCTGCACATTCCCGACATGAATTGGAAAGCCATAGACATTTGCCGAATTCTCAACATAGTTTTTGAATGAAGAAAGGAGCTGTTTGAGGTCGGATTGCAGGTTCTTGCATTTTATATAGCTGGAAATCCTCGTAATCGGATTCATCGGGGACTGAGTGGTTAATTTCCATTCAACTTCGGTGGAATCATTCTTAAGTGGCAGAAGTATCATCGAGGAGTTATATTGATCGCTTTTGGTATTGATGTCTATACCAATTGCCTGAAACATCTGCTTCTCGATGGTAAACCTGTTATCCGAAAAGATGAGCTGACCGTCTTTTTTCTCGCCAGGCCACCATTTCTGCCAATGGTCATGCGAAAGAAGTACCCTGAAAACAGCATCGTTGCTGGCATCGAGGATGACTGTTGAAGAAATGACAGGTTTAGACGGTATAAAAATATAAACCGAAGCAATAGCAGCTAAAACAACAAGGA
>JAFAGE010000338.1 GCA_023423015.1 Bacteroidota bacterium | reverse complement strand
TTGCTGAGACACAGCGTAGCCGGTCTCGGTTAAAAAACTTCGTGTCAGCATCCTTTCCCGTTTGCCGGCATTGCCGATTGCCTTTCGCGGTTTCCGCCACCAATCCGCGATATTTCGTGGTGAGCTGCGGTGGTTTCACATGGCACTTTGCCTGAATAACAATGATTTAATACATCGGCACCTGGTTTGAATTAACGCTGGCACAGTCACCAGAGATTGTATCTGGTTCACATTCAATTCCAAATTCAATCATCATTTCAAATGGAAACGTTAGAAAAAAATCCAGAGGTAATTGCTCTCGCGGAAATGCTTTCTTCGCTGGTAAAGCCTATTGGCAAAAAGAACTTCCTCGTGTTTAAAAACAACAAGTATGTAAATGTGCATACTGACAACATCGCCATGTTTTTTATCAAATACAATGCGCCGATGATCCTTTGTTTTGATAAGCAGGAGTATTTTCTTAATTACTCGCTCGACCAGGTGCAAAGTCTTGTTCCTACAGGACAATTTTTTCGCCTTAACCGGCAATACCTGATCAATTTCAATGCGGTGAAAGAGGTAGAACATTATTTCGCGCGTAAGCTGCTCGTGAACCCGGTAATCCCCACAAACGAAAAACTGATTGTGTCGAAGGAAAGAGTGACAGAATTTCTCGGCTGGCTCGACAATCGTTGAACACTCCTAAATTGACTACCATGAAAAAGGGAAATAATACTGAGATTATTCTCTACACAAAGAAGTCTGCGCGCGACTGGCGCGAAAAAGAATTGCTGTGGTGGCTGGTTACAAGTGGACAATCTGAAATTGCACGGCAGGATGCAAAGGCAATAAAAGTGTACCCCAAAAACCTTAGAGATACACCTGCTATTTATCTTTCTTGATTATCTCAGTAGCCGTGAGCAGCCACGGCTACATCGTTCCAGGCCTGCCATTCGGCAAGTCGGCTCGCATACGCCTTCTTCACTATCGGCAAAGCATTTTTACCCAGGAACAACCTCAGCGGTGGATTTTGAGCATCAATAATTTTCAGCACAGCATCTGCTGTAGCTTCGGGATAGCCGTAAAAATCTTTCGTTATACCTGCCTGGAATTCCATCTTCAATCTATCGTATTCAGGCATAGGCCTTGTGTGCACAGCAGAAGATCTGCTCCAGTCTGTTGCGAATCCGTTAGGCTCTATAATAGTAACATTAATTCCAAACTGCTTTACTTCGGCGGCGAGGGTTTCGGAAAGCGCTTCAACAGCATATTTCGAAGCATTGTATATTCCAAGGTTTGGCAATGCAACGAGACCGAGAATGCTCGACAGGTTGATAATATGCCCTTTCCCCTGTGCGCGCATTACGGGTACCATTGCCTGTGTCATCCATAAAAGTCCAAGTACATTGGTGCTGATCTGGTCGCGGGCCTGCTGTTCTGAAGTTTCTTCAATAGCGCCAAATAACCCGTAACCGGCGTTATTGATCAAAACATCAATGGAACCAAAATGATTCTGCGCGCGATGAACGGCAATAAAATCGTCGGTGCGATTATTCACATCCAGTTGAAGAGGTAATACATTCTTACCAAACTTTTTTACCAGGTCATCGAGCTGTGCGGGGTCGCGCGATGTTACTACAACACGGTCGCCTCTTTCCAATAATGCGTTTGCCCAGATTTTTCCGAAGCCGCGGGAACCTCCCGTGATAAATACAGTTTTAGACATTTTGTTTGTTTGTGAATTGAGAAGTGTTTAAAAAAACTGGGGTCAGCATAGACCCTCTATCTTACCCTGATCCGATTAAAAAAAGCTGCCCCAGTTGTACCTAAAACACCGATTAAAAAAAACCTGTCCGATCCGAAACGAAAATACTTGTGTGATGAAGGAAAGGCAAGGGAAATAAGTGCGAGGTGGACGATATGGAAGGCGAAGGGAGAACGGGATAGGGGCGGAGGGGCGAGGTGAAGGTGAGCGGAGAAAGGTGAACCGTCATATTCCATCTGCCATCTGCCATTTGTCAACTGCCTGTGCACCTAAACCCTGGCGGAGGTGCGCCATTGCCAGGCTTCTTTCAATCGTGAACGTAATAGCTATCCTGGTTCCGTTAATGTTTTCAAGAGAGAATTTGCCATTCAGGTCTTCGCTCAAACCTTTCATTAAACTCAGGCCAAGAGAGCCGGATCTTTTATTCATAATCATTGGATCCATACCAATGCCATTGTCTTCTATACGAAGGAGGTAATCACGTGCAGTGAGGTTGCTGAATTGAATGCGGATGATTCCCATCGAGTTATCGGGAAACGCATATTTTATCGAATTCGTAATTGCCTCGTTTAATATTAAGCCAAGTGGAACAGCCTGCGCAACATCCATCTCAACAGGTTCTACTTCGTATTCAAATCGTATACGTCGCCCTGTGTCGAAGCTGTCGCTCAGGTACGATACGAGGTCGCGCACGTAAGAGTTCATATTGATAGACGAAACATTTTCTGTTCCGTATAATTTCTGGTGTATCAGCGACATGGCGTGGACGCGGTGCTGTGTGTCGTGAATAGCATTCAGAGCATGCGGATTATTGATGAATGATGATTGTGAATTGAGCAGGCTCATCACGATCTGTAAATTGTTTTTTACCCGGTGGTGAATTTCTTTCAGCAGCCAGTCTTTTTCATTAACAAGGTGTTCGAGCTGTACATTTTTGATGGCGATGGCGTTGCTACTTCGTTGCTTTATTTTGTACTGTCTGTAAAGCAAGGCAATAAAAATGATTGCTACAAATACTGCAGCAATCGTGACGTTTTTGATAAGACTGGCTTCCCGAAGATTTGCCTGTTGTAATTTGTTTGTTTGCGTAAGAAGCGCAATGTCTTTGTCGCGGAGCCTGATAGAATCTTCTTTCATTCCCAGTTCGTATTCTACATCAAGCACCTGCATTTGTTTGTCGCGGTTCGTGTTGAATGCTGAATCTACCAGTCGGCTGTATATACCAAGATTTTGGAAAGCATTGAAATAATCGCGTTCGGCAGAATCCAGCTTATATAATACTTCGTACGCATCAATTTTTTGACGCCACCATGATTCATTTGGCAGATCTGCGCGGCCAAGAATTTCCCGGGCTTTTACGTATTGCCGTTTGTTGAAGTAGAATTTTGAAGCAAGGATGTAGATTGATCTCCTGATGGTTGGAACAAGTGGCTCATTCGCGGCTATCGCCAGTATTGTGTCGCAAAATGGCTGTGCTTTTTCATATTCCCCAAGTGCAGTATATGTTCTCAGAAATGTTGCCCGCATAAACTGTCGCTGGCTGGGTGGTTCCTGCAATATGTATTCTTTTGGAACTGCATTAAGCACTTCCAGTGCCTTCTGGTACTTTCCCATATGATTATATGCTACCGCAAGATTGTTGGTAATGGATATTACATCACCTGCTTTGCGGTGGTCCATCGCGATTTTCAAGGCCTGTATGAAATATTCTGCAGCAGTTTCCATTCGGTCTATCCTCATATAAAGCAGTCCGAGATAATTGTTGATCTGAGTAATCTGTTCAAAGCTGGCTTTCCGGGCATGTGCCGTCTTTAACGCTTTTAACATGTAAACAAGTCCTTCCGGTTCCCGGTTCAAGGTAAAATAACAATCACCCAGCAGCAGATAAACTCCCTGCAAGTCTTCGTTTTTCATTGCAATATGTGCTGCGAGAGCCTGTTCCAACACCGCGGCGGCTTTCGAATATTCTTCATTCAGCCCGTATAAGTCTCCCAACATTTCGAGGCTATAGGCATTTTGTTGAAGCTTGCCAGCTTCTTTAAAAGCATGTACGGCTTTTTCTACAAGGGCGATGCGTTGATGCAGGTCTTTTGGTTCCCTGAAATCGAAATGCATGGAAAGTTCAAAGTATGCCCGCGCGAGATAATACTTGCTATTTCCCTTTTGTAAGATGTCTACTGCCCGTTGCGCAAGACTTCTGGCTTCGTCTTTTAGTCCCTTTTCCCTGGCCAGGTGAGATTGAGTGAGTGAAATAAAACCTGCAGCTTCTATGGATGCGATTTTTTGATTGATTTGTTTTGCCTGTTGTATGTATGCAAGCGCCGAGTCGAAATCGGCTTTATGTTCGTCGGGTTTAAATACCTGGTACTGCGCCAGGTGAAGGAGGAGATCGATACGTTGCGTGTCTGGAGGATTAGATGATAATGCATGCAGCATCGAGTCGGCTTCCATTTTGGAAATGCTCTGGCTGCGGACTACGGTCGCCATCAGCAACAGCAGAACGAACCAAGTCATCTTTTTCATGACAGGAGTGTTTAATCGTGTAATCGGCACGTTAAAAACCTCATTTCCATAAAGGGGACTAGCAGGGAAGTAAGTTGAAGGAGAAGGCAAATGTAGGCATAAGGCATAGGGCATAGGGCATATG
>JAFAGE010000257.1 GCA_023423015.1 Bacteroidota bacterium | reverse complement strand
CGATCATCACCAATTTGTGGTCGGTATTCCATGAACATTCACTTACTTCAGTTGTAACCGAGAATGGTGTTGTTCCGTTCGGCTGCGGATAATTGTAACGGAAATAGTTGATCATCTCTTCCACGCGAACAGATCCAGCAGGTGGTAACATACCCTGCTTCAGGAAACGACGCACATTCGCGTATGATGCACCATCTACATCAATAGAAAATGTAGACAGAGGTGTTGTGCCAGCTTCAAGAAAACGATTTTCAGTTATCGCATCATAATCTTCCGTGTTGAATTCTCTCTCATAATTTTGATAAGGTGATATGGATGAAGCAGCATTGTGCGCTGGCCGTGATGAAAGTTTTCTGCCTGGCCGTTCACGGGTAACTCCATATCCCATAACTACAACTTCTTCAAGCCTGTTGGCGGCGGGATGCAGTTTAACTTCTCCAATATTTTGTCCTTTGATTTTTACCTCCTGCTGTTCATACCCAACGGCTGAAATGATAATCATTTTCGTTTGTTCGGGAACCGAAAGTGAAAACGTACCGTCGTTACCCGAAACTGTGCTGTGCCGGCCATTTTTTGTTCCGATGGTAGCCGATGCAACGGCATTGCCTGATGTGGCATCTATGATTCTGCCGCTCACCGTGATGTTGTTTGTAGATAATAAGGAAAACGAAACAACAGCGGCGGAGAAAAAAAGCGCGAAAATTTGTTTCATAAAGTTCATTTTGTTTGTTGATGCGCATTTTTTCGCCATTACATAAACCAGCGTAAAATTTTTTATTTTCAGGGAATCTGAAAACACGTGGCATTCATCAGGAACATAAAACACGATTCTGCAAGCGACGCAGAGCTCGTTGAATCTTACCGCAACACAGGTAACACTACGGTACTTGCATCTTTATATGGCAGGTACATGGAACTGGTGTATGGTGTGTGTTTGAAGTACCTCACCGATGCCGGGCTCGCTAAAGATGCTGTGATGGAGATATATGGGGAACTTAATGATAAACTTATCCGGTATGAGGTTTCAAATTTCAGGAGCTGGCTCTACTCAGTGGCGCGCAATCACTGCCTGATGAAGCTGAGAAGCGCGAAATCACACTCCACAATATATATTGATGAAGAGCGTATGCAATTTGCTGAAGAAATGCATCATGAAGAGGTAAAGGAGAAAGAAGAGCAGTTTATAATATTATCCGATTGTATGCAGAGCCTCCCGGCCGAACAGAAAAATGTGATCCGGCTGTTTTACCTCGAAGGAAACTGTTACAACCAGATTGTTGAGATTACCGGATTTGAATGGAACAAAGTAAGAAGCCTTGTTCAGAATGGCAGACGAAACCTTAAAGTGTGTATGGAAAAAACCAGGAACCGTATTGAACGAACGGGGTAAACGATCATGAACAAAAAGCATAACGATAACCAGTCATTCGACGCAGCAGATATCCGCCGGTACCTGGGCGGTAACATGCTACCCGATGAAATGCAGCGCCTTGAAGCGGCAGCTTTGGAAGATCCTTTTCTTGCCGATGCTATCGAAGGCATGCGTTTGCGGTTATCAGATGCTGGTGAACAGGTGCTTCAGGAGGATGTGAATGAATTACGTTCACGCTTAGAGAAAGGCAAAACGATTCGCCTGGGGATATGGTGGAAAGTGGCAGCCATCCTGGTTGTAGTGGTGACAGGGATAGCAATCACCTACAGCATCGTTCGGAATGACGATGGCGGTAGTGCCTTGGTTTCACATGTTCAAACAAAAGAATTGCAAAATGAAACTTACGAGGGGAATAAGGCCCCGGCTCCAGCCCCGGTTGACAGCACCGTTTCGGAAGCAGCTCCTGCAACAGCGAGGCTGAAACGCCAATCAGCTTTAGCCGACCCTGATAGTAATAACAAACCGGAAGAAAGAGCAGCTTTATCTCAACAGGCACCAAAAAGTGATATTCCTCCGGCGCAGGCGCAGCCGCAACGTGCCGAAGCAAAATTAAAAGCAGATACTTCTGATGCCGGTGAACAACTGCAGGACCGGACTGCGGGAATTGCTGTTGACGAGAATGAAAAGCCGGCCGCAGCGAAATCGCAGGGCTATGAGCGCAATCGCGTTTTAAATGCAGAAACTGCCCCGAACGACAATGTTACGAACAGAAAATCCCAATCGAAGGAAAATGCCCGTATTGCAAATAATAACGCTGCAAACAATGAATTAAGTGAAGTGGTGGTAGTAGGATTTGGAGCATCGCGGAACAATGCCAATGAGCGCACAATGAATACCGCAGGCAGCAAACGATTTGAACCGGAAGGAGGGTGGACAACCTTTCACAACTATATCAACAACAACAGAACGCTTAAAGCTCAACCGGACAATAACCTGGAAGAAGTTTCATTTATTCCTGATGAAAAAGGGAGACCATCAGACATCCGCATTCTGCGGTCTATTTCGCGCGAGCATGACGCTGAAGCCATTCGGCTACTCACAGAGGGCCCCTCGTGGAAAATTCTCCGTGGAAAGAAGAAACGCATCACAATACATATGTACTTTTAGGAATATTGATCCTTGTCAACTTGAGTTCCAATCTCATTTCCAATCCTCAAAGCATACCGTTATTTGACCCGATATCGTGCTGACCCTTTTGATATGAAATAAAAAGATATATCTTCGAATTCAGTTTAATATCCCTCGCGCGTAGTTGGTCTGGAGCCGTAGAATTTTCCCGAAAAACTCTTATTGAAATCTTACCCTTTCGCGTTAACCCCGCGTAAACAGGTCAATTTTTATCATTTCATAAATGAAAACTCCTGGAACCCTGGGCTCAATTGGTTTGTGTGTGGCCCTTTGTCTGTGCGCCTGTAATAAAAATATCAGAGACGATCACCCCGTACTTCTGAAAGCTAAGGCGTTTAATAAACCCGATACAACTTCAAATCCAGCTGATACCACTGTAGACCCGCCAGCCGACACTACAGTAAATCCACCGGTGGATACCACTATTTCTACGCCACCAGATGAGGCTGTTGTTTACAACAACTATTACATCGCGCCAAAGGTTACTGATGCAGCCATTACCACTTCACTTTCAAATCATTTTGTATCGGTTAAATCCGGTGGTACGCTTAAAAATACTCTTTATGTGTTTTTGCCAGGCACCTACCGGAACCCTACCAACAGCCGCGCCACAACAGAGAAGGCCGCTAAACTGGGTTATCATGCAATTGGTTTGATGTACGACAACCTTGTTGCGGGCAATCCATTGTGTCGTGCTACAGGCGATATTACCTGTCACAGCCGTGCTCGCCGTGAGGTCATCGATGGAGTAGACCGTCATTCCGGAGTTAACGTAAATGTTGCCAACTCGCTGATTAACCGGCTTACCAGGCTCCTGCTATACATGAACAGAACGCGGCCAACACAAGGATGGGGACAGTACCTCCTGAATGGCAAACCCAATTGGTCGAAAATCATTGTTGCAGGTCATTCGCAGGGTGGTGCTATTGCAGGCGTGATCGGGCGCCACTACCCGGTTAAGAAAGTGATCATGATCTCCATGATGGATTTTCTGAACAATGGAAAAATACCTGACTGGGTAGCATCGCAGGTAAACAAAGAAAGGTTCTTTGCGATCACTCATATCAACGACGAACTTGTTCCTTATGATAAGGTGCAGGCGGGATGGAAAGCCATGGGTTTATCGGTATACGGAGGTAAGATAAATGTGGACGCAAGCTCACCGCCTTTCTCAAATACCCACACGTTAATAAGTTCACGTGTACCGACAACAACACTGGTAGATAAATTTCACAATTGTACAGGCGTAGACTCATACATTCCGAAAAACAGCAGCGGCATGTATGTGTACGACAAAGCCTGGGAGTACCTGATGAACAAATAACTAAGCCAGCTGGTTTACCAGCTGCAGCCGGGCAACAACACTCTTTGGAGGTAGTATGGTGCCCGGCGACAAGACTGCGTTAGCGCCGATTTTAGCATCATCGCCCACCAGCGATCCAAATTTTGTGACGTTGGTGGGTATTTTTTTGCCATCGTGCAATACAATGATGTGTTTGTCGTGCCTTTCGTTATAATGATTTGCAGCAACTGATCCGGCTTCGAAATTTACGCGACTGCCAATTACGCTGTTCCCGATATAATTAAAATGCGCAACTGCAGTATCAGAAAAAATTACGCTCTGCTTTATTTCGCAACCCGCACCAATCTTTACATTTTCATCGAGGTAAACAGGACCGCGTAAATAGGCGTTTGCCCCGATAAATACATTTCGTCCAACAATTGCCGGCCCCTTGATAACCACGTTTTGGTCTATCACCGCAGATTGGTGAATCGCAATATCCCCGTTAATTTCAAATCCGGCATCCAGTTGTTGAATAAAGCCTGCAATGATATCGGTTAGTTTTTCGGTGATATGCCATGGAAGCGTTGACTCCATATCACCGAAAACCTGGGTAAAGCGCGAAACAAACAAGGATGTCATATCTGGCTGTTAATTTGGATAGATTAAAGTACGGGCAATTTATAAATGAATACATTATTTCCGCTTTATCCCGGATATCCACCCGGGTTCGATTATTTTCCCGGGTTCCTGTCGGGCGAGGAAGAGGCTGTGCTAATCGAACGGGTTTCCCGGATTGAACTGCATAGCTTCAACTTCCAGGGTTTCGAAGCCAAACATCGCCATACTCCACCTTTCGATGTAATTGCAGGCATCTCACTCGCAGCCGATTGTACATTCAGGTTTAAACCATATGACAAATCAAAGCAGGGTCGAGGCTCCACGATCAGTATTGCGGTAGAACGCCGTTCGTTATACGTCATTAAAGGGGAGGCCAGAAGCGAGTGGCAACACAGCATTGCCGCAGTAAAAGCACCTCGTTATTCTATCACGCTACGTACGCTCCGGGAGCGGATGAAAGGCATCACATAAAGATGTGAATTCGCTCCACGCGCCTGTTTCTGCCATTTACGCGTTGTACATTTGTTAATAGTACATGAATAAAACCCCACTGCTCCTTTTACTGGTTGTACTCTTCAGCAGCGATCTCCTGGCGCAGCCGTCGTACAGTTTCATACACATTTCACGGAAAGATGGATTGGCCTCTGAAGACGTATACGATATAGTTCAGGACGAGAAAGGATTTTATTGGGTTGCTACCGACAATGGCCTTCAGCGTTACGATGGAAAAAGATGGGTACATCCTGTAAATAGCGACCGGTCCATTCCCGCAAGGCCTGTTCACCAGCTCGTATGGATGGGCAATTCGCAACTGATGGTGAAGATGGGAAACGCTTACGGCATCTTCACTACTTCCGACTTCACCTTCAGATACATAAACGTTTCGCACACATTTCCCACTAAGAGCGAAAGCGAATTGTGGCAGGACAGTAAAGGCAGAATTGCTCTCATTTTCAGGGGTGCAGGGATTCTTTACTTCGACGCCGCCAAAAACGAATTTAATAACAGCAATGCCTTTCTGCGATTGCCTCCCGGTATGATTCCAAATTCAATTTTTGAAGACAAACAAAAAGGTCACTATTGGATTTCGGGAAAACCATCGCTTGCGGTGTTCGACAGCAACAATGGAAATGTTTATTCAGGGAACCAGAATCCGCTTCAGCTTCCATTTGTAGGCGATTCAGCATTGGGTACGGTAACCTCGGTGTACATCGACCACGAGCGTAACCACTGGATTGTTTACGGAAACAGCGACAGGCAATTCTTCCGGGCATTCAACGAAAAAACAAAACAATTCATACCGGAAGCCGAAAAGCTCCACAACTTCTACGATGGAAAATTCTCCATCAGTCGCCTTTACCAGACTGCGGAGGAAGAGATGTGGCTATATGGTAAAAGCGCATTGTTCAATTACATTCCCGAACAGGCGAGATTTTCGAATAACAAATCAGATGTATCCCGCAATATAGGCGCACGTTTCTCAGAAGTGCGCCGCATTATGCAGGATCGCGAAAAAGGTATCTGGATTGCAACCGACGAAGGATTGTACCAGTTTTACACCGTGCTACCTGAAGTACGGAATGTAATTTTCAAAACCGACAATGCCGACTACAGTATAACGGGTGCTCTTGGATTCAACAATGGAGAATTATGGCTATCGAGCAAAAGCAAGGGAATTATCGCGATGGATTCCAACCAGCGCAAGGTAGATGCTGCCTATGCTTTTGCAAACGTAGCCGGCAATGTGGAATGGTATCTGCGCAACGCACTCACGATCCAACACCAGGTAAGCACCGGAAAAGTCTGGCTCGGTTGCGTGGAAGGATACCTCCTGGTAATTGACAGGGAGAACAAACAACGTCGTATTCTCCACTTTGATGAAATCGGTAATCACGACATCATCGACATAAAAGAAGACGGTGCGGGAGCCATGTGGATCGGTACTGCTGCGGGTGAAGTGTTCCGGATGACTTCAGATATTGCAACGCCTCAGAAGATGATCAGAACTGAGGGCGCGGTCAACCGTCTGCTTATAGATAATTCCAACGTATGGGTAGCAACCAGTGAAGCAGGCTTGCTGCGATACGACATTGCTGCCCGCCGTATAATTCAACAAATCAAAAAAGACCAAACAACAACTCCATCACTTTCGTCGAACGACATCACCGGAATTGTAAGGTTGAATGATTCGCTTTATGCTGTGTCGACAGACATCCTGCAGATACTGAATGTTCGCAGCAACACGGTTGAAGAAATAACTTACGAAAACGGTTTGCTTGGTAATTCAATATTGGGCATGCAGGTGGATAAACAAGGTCATTTGTGGCTCGGAACATCAAACGGAATTTGTCGCTATAACGTTAAAAGAAGGAGGTTTACTGCATACGGAGAGAAAGACGGATTTATGCGCTACGGCCGCGTAGGTACTGCAACTACTGCACTTCCTGATGGAAGAATTGTATTTGCAGGCAGCAACAACTTTGTAATATTTCCTCCGAATCTCATGATCCGCCAGGAGGCACCACCACCAGTGTTATTCACCGACATCAAAGTACTCGATCGCTTTGTTCCCGTAGACTCTGCTATGCGAAAGCTTGTGTTATCGCACGACAACAACACGCTTAGTTTCTATTTTTCTGCGATGACCTACCTGAATAAGGACAAGCTCACATTTTATTATCGCATGAAGGATATTGAAAAGGAGTGGCGTATGGCCGATAACCAGCTTGCAGCCACATACACGTTGCTTCCGTCGGGTAATTATGTGTTTGAAACCATGTGCGAAAATGAAGATGGGATACGCTCTCCTGTCACGTCGCTGGCTTTTTCCATTAACCCCCCGTTCTGGAAAACATGGTGGTTTATTTTGCTTATATGCTTGATTGTGGCAGCTGTGTTGTTTACCCTGCATCGCATGAAAGTGAAACGTATTCTTGCCCTCTCAGATCTGCGAAATCGCGTTGCGCGCGATCTTCACGACGATGTTGGTTCTACGCTCAGTACTATTTCGATATTAAGTACCATAGCCAAAGGTAAACTGGAAGACAATCCTGTTCAGGCAGAGCAATACATCAGCAAGATTACGGATAACAGTCAGCAGATGATGGACGCGATGGACGACATTGTATGGAGCATCAAGCCCATGAACGATTCGATGCAGAAGATTGTAGCCCGCATGCGCGAGTTCGCTTCCGGGGCGCTGGAACCGAAAAACATAGATATCGATTTTTATGTAGACGATCGTGTTCCGGACCTTAAACTTGACATGGAAGCACGCCGCGACCTCTTCCTCATTTTTAAGGAAGCGATAAACAACACAGCGAAATATTCTCATGCGACAAATGTTACCATTCACATCAGTTACATCAAACAGCGCCTGTTGCTGCGCATAAAAGATAATGGAGAAGGATTCGACATTAACCAGGCCGACTCCGGAAATGGACTATCAAATATGAAGAAAAGGGCCGCCATGCTGAAAGGTAGAATCAGGTGGTATTCTGAACCGGGACGCGGCACCAATGTTTTGCTCAACATCCCAGTAAATAGTTAAGTATGATCAAAGTAGTATTGTTTGAAGATAATCCGCAATTGCGCGAAGGACTGTCGATGTTGATCGGCGGCACAGAAGGTTTTAAAGTATTGGCAGCTTTTAAAGACTGTACAAACCTGGTTAACGATTTGTTGGTACACCGCGCAGACGTAGTGCTTATGGATATCGATATGCCTACCATCAACGGCATCGAAGCGCTGAAAACCATACGCAAAGAGTTCCCGGAGATGAAAGTGCTGATGCTGACCGTATTCGACGATAACAAAAACATATTCGAAGCACTGAAAAGTGGAGCCAATGGTTACATCCTTAAAAAAACGCAACCGGCAAAACTGCTCGAATACATTACCGATGCATATCACGGTGGAGCTCCAATGACGGCGTCTGTAGCCACCCAGGTACTTAATATGTTTTCGAAACTGGAGAGCTATACAGAAACGGATTACAATCTTTCAGACAGGGAGAAACAGGTGTTACAATTGCTGGTAAACGGATATAGTTATAAGATGATTGCATCCGAAATGTTCATCGCCATCGATACAGTGCGCAGCCACATCAAGAAGATCTACGAAAAGCTTCACGTAAACAGCAAGAGTGAAGCCGTGGCTACTGCATTCCGCAATAAATTGTTCTGATCACATTCAGGTCACATGGTGGCCACATAGTTCTTTGTTTTTTCACATTTTCATGCGATTGTCTGCGGTTGATTGCAAAGCGAAATTTGCTTCATCAAACAACGCAACAATCACACGTCATGAAAAAATTATTAGTTCTCATTTTTGCTGCGGCCTGCATTTCAGCAGATGTATCCGCGCAAGGTTTGCTCAATAAAATAAAAAACAAAGTTGAGCAGAGTGCCTCTAAAGCCATAGACAAAGAATTCGATAAATCATCATCGAAGAAACCGGATTCAAAATCTTCCAACCAGGAATCATCGTCCACAACCTCATCATCAACTTCTTCTGGCACACAGTCGCTGGAATCAGAAGAGGAGAACACTGAAGAAACAAATGAAACCAAAAAGCTGGAAAGCAAAACAAGGTTCGATTTTGTTCCCGGTGAGAAAGTAATCTTCTCAGAAGACTTCAGCCAGGAATCTGTTGGCGAATTTCCATCCAAATGGTTTACCCGCAGTAAGGGTGAAACCGTAACACTTAACACTGCACCAGGCAAATGGATGCGCCTTTATCCCGGTGGATTTTTAAGTCCTACGGTTGACATGAAAGAAAACTACACCGTCGAATTTGACCTCATCATGGACTGGCCGGTGAAAGGTGGTTACCTCGTGCCTTCGTTTGGAATCGGCTTCTACGACAGGGGATTCAAAACTGAAGTATTCAGCTACGATTACAGGCTTGTAAACAACATGTCTATCCAGATCACTCCATTCAGAAGCGAAGGAGCTGTTACGATGACGAGCCGGGAAGAATCGAAGCCTAAGTTTTCTTCCGATAAAATGCAGGTGTCTTCGTTCGACAAAAAGTCTGGTAAAGTAATTCACGTAGCCATCAGTGTGCAGAAAGAACGTTTCAGGCTTTGGCTAGACGAAGAGAAGGTGTTCGACATTCCCGGCGCAGTGCCTTACCCGGGCAATTTCAACCAGATGAAAGTGGAAATGAACTCATCGAACTACACCAATGACCAGATTGGCTACTATGTTTCAAACATCAGGATCGCTTCAGGTGTGAACAACATCAAATCCCGCCTTGTAGACGAAGGAAAGGTTTCAACAACAGGTATTCAGTTCGATGTAAACTCCGACAACCTGCGCCCCGAATCGTATGGAACCATCAACGAGATCGCGCAAGTATTGAAGGAAAATCCAGACATGAAGATCAGGGTGATCGGTCACACCGATAATTCAGGATCAGCCGCCGACAATCTCATCCTTTCAAAGAAACGCGCCGACGCGGTAATTAAGGTGCTAACCAGCGAATACGGAATTACTTCCGGCGCACTCCAGGCCGACGGCAAAGGCTCAACTGCACCCGTAGCAGACAATAAAACAGCAGAAGGTAAAGCGATGAACAGGAGAGTGGAGTTTGTGAAGATGTGAGAAGGGAGATGTGAAAGGTGAAAAGTGAGAAGTGAAAGGAATAAAAAGTCACAAAAATCTTCTCACCTCTCACCGCTCACGGCCACAAAATTCAGAAGACAACAAATCAACAATCATAATTAACACACGACATCATGAAGAAGTTATTTTTCTCACTGGCATTTTGTGCCACAATTTTCACAGCAGTAACAGCATGCAGCAAGAAAGGAGCCACCGGTGGCGGAGATGAAGGGGGCGGAGGAAACACTCCACGCTCAAAAGTACCGGCCGAATTGGTGGGTGGCTACTGGCAGACAGGTTCATTTTCAATGACGCAGTTTTCAAATTACGACGGTAGCTATGCCGGCCAGGCTTTTGAAATTGCAACAGGTTACAAATTCCTGAACGATAAAGGCGATGCAGAACAATATTTCTACTACACCAACACCAGCTATTACTGCCGCGACCAGATACTGGGATATCGCAAAGGCACAGTGAAGTTTGACCCTGCAACAAAGAGTTTTGAATTCTTTGCAAACAGTGGTAACTATCGCCGGTATAACTCCTGCGGATCAAGCCACACTCCGGGATATGGTGAAAAGAAACCCTACGGTGAAGATGATCTTTATCCCAAATACAAGGATACATACGACAACTACGCCATTGTAAAAGAAAATGGAAAAACCATCTGGAGAATCACCTTCAACGACGGCAGCACCATGGACTACACGAGCAGGGAAGAACCGAAGTAAGGTGAGCGGTGAAAGGTGAAAGGTGAAAAGCCACCATTCACTTTTCTCATGCGTTGTGATAAAAAGCATAAGGGAGATGGCATTTGCCTCTCCCTTTGCTGTTAATCCAAATTGTCCTTTTATGAATTTGCCTGCTGCCTGCTGCCATCTGCCTGCTGCCTGCTGCCTGCTGC
>JAFAGE010000248.1 GCA_023423015.1 Bacteroidota bacterium | reverse complement strand
TGAGAGAAGTAAAGCGCCTTACGCTTGGTGAGGTGTTTCTTCACGGTTGGCCATAATTGAATCTGGGCAGCATCACTCAGCAGGTAACAGATGATGGTTCCTTTTTCCAAAGCCTCTTCGATATCGAACAAAGTTTTACCAGGTACGAAGCCGTCTTTTACTGCCTTATCCCACGACTTTGAATTTTTTCTCTGGCCAACAATTACGTTGATGCCATTGTCTTTCTGGTTCAAAGCCTGACCGGGACCCTGCACGCCATAGCCGATTACGGCTACCACTTCATCCTTCAGCACCTGCTGCGCTTTAGATAAAGGAAATTCTTCACGCGTTACGACGTTCTCTTCAACGCCGCCGAAATTTAATTTTGCCATTTTGGTTTTTTTATAAACTGAATACTTGAATGAATGATTAATTATTCTCTCACTTCTCACGTCTGCCATCTGCCGTCTTCCATCTCACATGGTAAACACCTCTTCCTTCTTATCGAGATATTTATTCTCCACCACGTCGCCAGCTATTGGTTCCTTTCGTTCAAATTCCTTCAGTGTTTGATGGAAGCCAAGGCTGGATTTTGTAATGGCAACTCTTGCACTGCGAACGAATTCGATGAGTCCGTAGGGTTCGAAGAACCTTACCAGCTTTTCGGTTTCTTCGCGGTGGCCCGAAACCTCAAAGATCACAAAGTCTTTCCGGATCACAACGGCGCGGGCTCCATATTCCCGGAGCAGGCGTTCCACCTTCACCTTTTCGGTGATCTGGTCGGTCGACACTTTGTAAAGTGCGAGTTCCTGGTAAATAATTTCATCGTTGGTATTATAGCGTGCCTTCAACACTTCCACCTGCTTTTCAATCTGGCGGACGAGCTTCTGCACAACTTCTTCCGATTCGTTAATCACAATGGTGAACCGGTGTATGCCGGGAATTTCAGATGGAGAAGTATTCATACTCTCCACGTTAATTTTGCGGCGCGAAAAGATTATCGCAATACGGTTTAACAAGCCGATGTGGTTTTCGGTGTGAACCGTGATAGTATATTCCTGTTTCATTTGTCAAATACGTTTAGTGGTGAAAGTTGACTGGCGATGTTCATCATCTTATTTCAACCTTATTTCAGCCACACTGCATCCCTGTGGCACCATGGGAAATACGTTGTTTTCTTTACCCACCATCACTTCAAGCAGGAATGATCCCTTATGATTGATCATTTCCTTAAGGCCTGCAACCAGATCTTCTCTCTCGGTTACTTTTCTTCCTGCAATGCCATATCCTTCTGCCACTTTCACAAAGTCGGGACTGGTGATATCCACAAACGAATATCTCTTCTCGTGAAACAACTGTTGCCACTGGCGTACCATTCCGAGAAACTCATTGTTCAGGATGAGAATCTTCACATCGATACCGCTTTGCATAATGGTTCCGAGTTCCTGTATGGTCATCTGGAAACCACCGTCGCCGATAATTGCAACAACAGTTCTGTCGGGCGCACCAAATTTTGCACCGATGGCTGCGGGCAATGCAAATCCCATTGTTCCCAATCCGCCGGATGTAATGTTGCTTTTGCTTTGCTTGAATTTTGCATAGCGGCAGGCTACCATCTGGTGTTGACCAACGTCTGTAACAATTATGGCATCACCGTTTGTGAGTTCGTTGAGGTGATTTATAACTTCGCCCATTGTCATTTTTCCTTCACCAGGATTCAATTCTTCATTTATGACGAGCTCAGTTTCCTGCTTCATATGTTCGTTGAAGCGAGCCACCCATTTGCTATGATCTTTTTTCTTCAACAGTTTCGTGAGCATGGGAAGCGTTTCTTTACAATCGCCCCACACAGGAACCGTTGATTTTACATTCTTATCTATTTCAGCGGGATCAATATCAAGATGCACCACCTTGGCCTGCTTCGCGTATTTATCAAGCCTGCCCGTAACACGATCGTCGAATCGCATTCCTACGGCAATCAATACATCGCAGTCGTTGGTAAGTACGTTCGGACCATAGTTGCCGTGCATACCCAGCATTCCCACATTCAATGGGTGATCTGTTGGCAAGGCACTCAAACCCAGAATTGTCCACGCTGCAGGCAGTCCTGCTTTTTCAATAAATGCTTTGAACTCTTCTTCAGCTTTACCCAGGATAACGCCCTGTCCGAAAATTACAAACGGTTTTTCTGCATTGTTGATCAGTTCAGCCGCCTGTTCAATGTATTCTTTACGAATATTTGGTTTTGGACGATAGCTCCTGATATGGTCGCACTTGCAGTATGATTCGAAATCGAATTTCTGCACCTGCGCATTTTTGGTGATGTCGATCAGTACAGGTCCGGGTCTTCCACTCTTCGCGATATAAAATGCTTTCGCGAGAACGGAACAGATTTCTGTAGCATCAGTAACCTGGTAGTTCCATTTAGTAACCGGCGTAGTAATATTTATCACATCTGTTTCCTGGAATGCATCTGTTCCGAGCAGGTGAGCAAACACCTGTCCTGTAATACACACTATCGGAGTGCTGTCGATCTGAGCGTCGGCAAGACCGGTTACAAGGTTAGTAGCACCAGGACCGCTGGTAGCGAAGACGACACCGACCTTTCCTGAAGCACGCGCAAAGCCCTGTGCAGCATGGATTCCTCCCTGCTCGTGACGGACCAACACGTGTTTCACATCTTCACGAAAATCGTACAGCGCATCATAGATGGGCATGATGGCGCCGCCCGGATAACCGAAGATGACTTCCACATCTTCTGCAAGAAGCGATAACATTACAGCTTCTGATCCGGTGATCTGTTTCTTTTTCGGTTCCTCTGCAGGTGCCTTCAGCACCGCCGTGTCCTGTTGAGAACTCATATGTACTGTTTAATTGTTGCTTTTATTATGAGTGAAGGTGAGAGGAATTGTTCGCCCTCCGCCCTTCATTTTATTCCTCATCCGTCACACATCCCTCCGCGGCATTTTTCACGTGCTTCGCGTATTTGAATAATATTCCTCTCTTTACTTTCAATTCCGGGGCTTTCCAGCCTTTTTTCCTTTCTGCCAATTCTTCGTCGCTAACATGCAGCGTTATGCTGTTGTTTTCGACGTCTATAGATATTTTATCGTTGTCTTTTACAAATGCAATCAGTCCTCCTTCATATGCTTCAGGTGTTATATGTCCTACCACGAAACCATGTGTTCCTCCGCTGAATCTTCCGTCGGTGATCAATGCCACTGATTTTCCTAATCCTGCGCCGATGATGGCAGATGTTGGTTTCAACATCTCCGGCATCCCGGGGGCTCCTTTCGGACCCACATTGCGGATCACTACCACATCACCTTTCTGAACACGACCGGTGCTTATTCCCTTTATTAATTCAAACTCACCGTCGAATACTCTTGCTGGCCCTTCAAATCTCTCGCCTTCTTTACCGGTGATCTTTGCAACACTTCCACCTTCTGCCAGGTTACCATACAGAATCTGCAGGTGACCGGTTTTCTTCAGCGGATTTTCAAGCGGCAATATTATTTTCTGCTGGTCGAAATCGAGATCAGGAACACTCTCAAGGTTCTCAGCAAGTGTTTTTCCGGTTACGGTCAAACAATCTCCGTGCAGCAACCCTTTCTTAAGCAGGTATTTCATTACTGCGGGAACACCACCATACTGATGAAGATCCTGCATCAGGTATTTTCCACTCGGTTTAAAATCAGCAAGCATCGGAATACGGTCGCTCACTGCCTGGAAATCATCCTGCGTCAGTTTCACATTTACACTCTTCGCCATTGCTATCAGGTGCAACACGGCGTTGGTGCTGCCACCCAGTACCATGATCACGACCATTGCATTTTCAAATGCCTTCCTGGTCATGATATCCGACGGAAGAATATTCTTCTCCATCAGGTTACGAATTGCACGACCTGCAGTAAGACATTCCTGTCTTTTTTCTTCACTGAGTGCCGGGTTCGACGATGAAAACGGCAGACTCATTCCCAGCGCTTCAATTGCAGATGCCATGGTGTTGGCAGTATACATACCTCCGCAAGCACCCGCACTTGGGCACGACTGCTTTACGATATTTTTAAAGTCTTCTTCATTCAATTGTCCGGCTATTTTCTGGCCCAACGCCTCGAATGCAGAAATGATATTCAGATCCTGACCTTTGTAATGGCCTGGTGCAATAGTTCCACCATAAACCATAATTGCGGGACGATTTAAACGGCCCATCGCGATCAGTGAACCGGGCATATTTTTATCACATCCGGGCAAAGCAATCAATGCATCGTAATACTGTGCACCGCAAACTGCTTCGATTGAATCGGCAATGATGTCTCGACTTACAAGAGAATATCTCATGCCTTCCGTTCCGTTGCTGATTCCATCACTGACGCCGATGGTGTTGAAAATAAGTCCAACGAGGTCGTTGTCCCACACACCTTGTTTTACAATTTTCGCCAGTTCGTTCAGATGCATGTTACAGGTATTGCCATCGTAGCCCATGCTTACAACGCCTACCTGTGCTTTGTTCATGTCTTCTTCTGTCAGTCCGATTCCATATAGCATCGCCTGTGCAGCAGGTTGTGTAACATCCTGCGTAATCGTTCTTGAGTACCTGTTTATTTCGTTCGCCATAAATAAAAAAATCCCGCCTTTTTGGAGGCGGGTTATAATATTCTGTTACAGTTTACATACTAGTTTCCACCTCCACTTAAAGCAGGAATAATAATAA
>JAFAGE010000408.1 GCA_023423015.1 Bacteroidota bacterium | reverse complement strand
CACATTGGTTACACGTCCAGGTAGTCGCCGCCATAGAACTCGCCGAGTGATGATTTGTCTTCTTTAGATATTGGCGTTCCGGTAAATGCCACAAACTTGGCATGTGGCAAAACCGTGCGCATGAATGCAGCGAGAAAGCCGTATTGAGATCGATGCGCCTCATCTACCATTACATACAGGTTTTCTTTTTGCGACAATTGTTCGAGCTTTATTTCGTCTCTATCCTGCTCTACCCATTTGCCGGCTACTAATGCCTTGGTGACTTTGGTAAGTACTCCATCTTTTATGTTTTTCTCAATAAGCAGGTTGTCGTGTTCCTCTTCAGCGGTCTGATCCTCACCATCTGCAGTTTCATCGCGTTCCTGGAACTTTTGCAAAGTGGTAGTGATGATGCCCCCATAATCGTTTCGCAGCAACTTATCGAGGTGCTTAACCGAACTTGCCTGGCTTACGTTTTTGAAACCCACCGCCCTGAACGTGTTGGTGATTTGCATGTCGAGGTCTTTCCGGTCTGTCATGACAATCACGGTTGGATTATTAAATCCGTACTCAGGTGCCTGTAGTTTACGGGTAACATAAGCCATGGTAATTGACTTACCGGATCCTTGTGTATGCCATACCACGCCGCCCTTGCCGGTTTGCAGTTTTGCAATGGTGTTGTTGGTAGCCCGTATCTGTTGGTAACGTGGCAACTTCTTGATTGTGCGACCCTCTTCCAGTTCGAATATGACGAAGTTGCGGATGATGTCGAGAATTCGTTCCTTCCGAAACAGGTGATAGATCAGTTTATCCTGCTGGGAAGTAATGCCCGAAACATCCTCATCCTTACGTGTTTTGAACACAGAGTAGAATGCGGCTGGAGAAGATATGGCTCCATACCTGCCGCCTACACCATAAATGCCTGCACAAACCTGGTTGTAGTAAAAAAGTTTTTCCGAGTTCTCCTGGTAAAACTTGAGATCACTGTAAGCTTTATCGAAGGCATTTGCAGCGCCGGGTGCTTTACATTCAATAACACCGATAGGCAGGCCATTGATGTATACGATAAGATCGGGAATAGAATTTCGTGTGCGGCCATGGCACCGCAATTGGTTAACTACAAGAAACTCGTTGTTCTCGGGATTGCGGTAATCGATGAAGGAAACGGGGTGAAACTCTTCCTTACCGTTTTGGACTTGTTTTAATGCAAGCGTATCTCCTTTAATCAGTTCCCAAGCCTGCTGGTTGATTTCCATAAGAGAGGCGCCTTGCAGGTTGGTGATTTTGTCATACGCTTTTTGAAGATTGTTTTCGCTGAGTAACGGATTGATTCGTTGAAGAGCTTTCAGCAGGCGGTTCTTCAAAACCATTTCCGTGATGTCTACTCTTTCGTCGTCATTGCATCCGTCTACATAGGCATAACCCAATTTTTTGAACAGCTCGATGGCTGGCAATTCACTTTCATAGAATTCAGGTGAGTGGCTCATGCAGGCACTTCTTCTTTGATAAGGTGATTAACGCGCAGTTTTCCGGTGAGGAGTTGTTGCATGAGGGCATGCTTGAGTTCTCGGTACCTTATTTTCTTCTTATGAAGTAATTCCACCTTTTCATCAATACACTCTAAGAGGGTGTGAATTTTGTGTTGCTCCGCAACATCCGGCAAACAATGTTCAAGGAGGCAATTTCTCCAGTATTGATAACACCTTGTGTAGATCCTGCAGTTTTTTTTCTTATTTGATTTCTTATAACAGACGAATTGAATTGATACTGTAAGAACTGAGGCAATAGCATTTCTCCAGCCCGAATAATTACTATATTCAGACAATTGCATTCTGGAAATCCATCAGGAACCAACACCGCTTGGCCACTTATGCCGTGCCTTGCAACTAAGATGTCACCATTTGCTACTTCCGATTTTCTATTTTTTTTGTGGAATTCTGTGCTAACATATTTCATATCGTTTGTGATAATTCGTCCCTTTGAGAGATTGCCAGTTCTCAGCATCATTATACCCTCCTTTTGTGGGACGTAGTGTTTTTCGCAAGTTCCCACGAAACCAACTGTAATCTTCTTACATACAGCTTGCAGTTTGGTAACCTTCCATGACTCGGGTATTTTTCCGAGAGACGATTCTTTGAAAGTACTGTGGCCGATGCCGTTCTTCATCAATTGGCGAACCAAACCCTTCTTCAACTCTTCCGTTTTCGAGATCTGCGCATCAATCACTTCAATCTTTTCATCAACGGTGGAGAGGATTTCGGCTATTTTTGTCTGTTCCTCTTTGGGGGGCAAGTACAGCGGCAGGTTCTTCAACACTTCTACTCTAATTCCCTTAACGGTAGACCCGGAACCCTTGCCCGCAATCATTTCGGCGTTCATTTGGAACCAATAAAAGAGAAAACGTTTATCGATGTACGGCTTAGGGAAAATGGCTTTCAAATCTTGATTGATGGCTACATCTTTGGAAAAGAATACGGCCTTCCCGAGCGCCATCCTCGTGGCAATTATCAAGGTCCCCTTAGGTATGAGGTTTGCAGCGCTCTTCTCAAGACCTAGTTTACTGATGTATTCTTCCGTTTCATGTAAAAAGGTGCTCTTTAGATCCTTAACTGACGCCCACGGTATTTCAGCTTGCCAATATTCGCTTACCTCACGAGGAGGTGTACCACCACCCACAATAGAGTCAATGGTGTCTCCTAAAGTGATTTCCTTCCATTCCACAGGCTGATCATATCTTTTCTCCACAGGACGCTGGACAGTCATATTCCCAACTCATTTAAGAATCCCGCTAATTTTTCATCGATCTCCTTCTCGCGTTCCGCCAACTTTTCCAGCTCGGCTTTCACGTGATGTAAATGAATTTCCTCCTCACGTTCCGATGTATCTATATAACGGCTGATGTTTAGATTGTAATCGTTACCAGCAATCTCCGATGTGTCCACTAGTCTCGCGAACTTTTCACTGACCGGCGTTTCAACCTCTGCTTCCAACGCAAAGTGATCGTATGCATCAACAACCTTCTTTACATGTACATCCAGCAACTCGTTCTGGTTCTTACCTTCTTTGTACTCGCCACTGGCGTCGATGATGATTACTTTATTCTTCAGGTGCTTTGGCTTGTTCTTATTGACGATCCAAATGCTCGCCGGAATCCCCGTGTTGTAAAATAGAGCCGCAGGAAGGCCAACAATTCCTTCTACCAAATCCGCCTTCAGCAATTTCTCCCTTATCGCTCCTTCCGTGCCGCTTCTAAACAGGGTTCCATGCGGCAGGACTACCCCGGCCTTCCCATCGTCTTTCAATACCGCAATCATGTGCTGAAGAAAGGCTAGGTCCGCATACCCGCGTGGTGGAATACCATATTGAAAACGCCCAAATTTGTCGACCACCACTTTGCTATAATTGGGTGCGATCCGCTTTTCCTTACCGTCTTTATCCAGCTTTACTTCCTGGCTTACCTCGGCCGGCGTCCACCACGCATCTTGTGAAAACGGCGGATTAGCAATCACCCTGTCAAACACCATAAGATCGTTTTGATCGTCCTTATGCTGTGGGTTCGTCAGAGTATCGCCTTTACGCAAGTCTGAATCGCCATAATTATGAAATATCATGTTCATTTTGCCAATGGCCCAGGTGCCCAGGTTCTTCTCCTGTCCATACAACGATATATTCACGTTGTTATTTACTTTACCTCCCGGCAAAGCCGCAACATAGTTAGCTGATTCGATAAGCATACCACCCGACCCGAAAGTGGGATCATACACCTTGTGTTTGGGCTGCGGATTGATGAGCTGTACGATTGTTTTTACCACGCCGCGTGGAGAATAGAACTCTCCTCCTTTCTTGCCCGCGTCATCCGCAAACATCTTGATAAGATATTCATAGGCATCGCCAAGAACGTCTGGTGTGTACAGGTCACCGTTACGTAACGAGTGCTGGTTGAAATGTCGCATCAATCACTGGAGC
>JAFAGE010000205.1 GCA_023423015.1 Bacteroidota bacterium | reverse complement strand
CCTGCAAACCTATATTTACGAAGCCGACGAAACAGGCAATCGGGTTGCAGACGCGCTGGTGCGGGCAGCCTCGCGGAATGTGAAGGTTTATATGCTGATTGATGGTTATGCTTCCCAGTCACTGCCTGAGTTATTCATCTCCTCATTGCACAATGCGGGAATTCATTTCCGTTTTTTTGAACCCATATTTAAGAGCAGACACTTCTATTTTGGCCGGCGTTTACACAGCAAAGTAGTAGTTATCGATTCACATACTGCGCTGGTCGGTGGGGTGAATATTACCAACAGGTACAACGACATGCCAGGGCAATCTGCCTGGCTTGATTTTGCCCTATATGCAGAAGGCCCTATAGCGATACAAGCCTGTGCCCATTGCTGGAAATTGTGGCGGGGCTACCAGGGCCAGCATATTCCTCCCGCACCATGCACGCCGGTGAAACATCGTGAATCATTACGCGGAACGTTTAAAGGTGAGGTACGCCTACGCAAAAATGACTGGGTACGTAATACCATGCAAATTTCGAACAGCTACCTGGAAATGTTCCGGAAAGCGCAATCGCATATTACGATCCTGTCGAGTTATGCATTGCCCGGGAACATTTTCCGAAAGAACCTCCAGAAAGCTGTAAAACGTGGCATAAAAGTAAAAGTGATTATCTCAGGTGAGTCGGACGTGCTATTTGTGAAGCAGGCAGAAAGATACTGGTACGATTGGTTGGTACGAAACGACATTGAGATATATGAATACAAGCCTAACGTTTTGCATGGAAAGCTTGCTGTGTGCGACGGCAAGTGGATGACTATCGGTTCCTATAACATTAACGACCTGAGCGCATATGCCAGTATCGAACTGAATTTTGATGTGTTGGGTTCACAGTTTGTGGATCAGGTCGAGAATCATCTCGATGAAATTATTTTAAAAGATTGTGTACTTGTGTCGAAGGAAGATCATGCGCGAACCAGCAACCTGCTCAACCGTTTTGGCCGCTGGTTTTCATACAATATTATTCGAGCCATGTTCAACCTGTTCACCTTCTACTACCGCCAGGAAAAGTGAGATGCGGGACTGCGCATGATTATGCCTCAACACTCCGAGGCTTTTTTGAATAACTTACAGTAAATACTTTCATATGAACTGGCACCAACTCGAAACCTCCGGGGTTATGGAAGAATTGGGAACATCGGAGCGGGGGCTTTCATCGGCAGAGGTGGAGAAAAAGCGGGCGGAATTCGGTTTAAACGAACTTGAAGAAAAAAAGAAGAAACCAGCATGGCTACTTTTTTTAAACCAGTTCAAAGGGTTCATGATCATCGTGCTGATAGTAGCTGCGATCGTTTCCGGAATTGTTGGTGAAAGCACCGATACGATCATTATTCTCGTGATAGTTTTCCTGAACGCGTTTGTTGGTTTCATCCAGGAGTACCGTGCCGAGAAAGCCATGGAAGCGCTGAAAAAAATGGCTACGCAGAATAGCCGTGTGCGGCGCGATGGCCAGACGATTTCTGTTGCGTCGTCTGAACTCGTACCAGGTGACATCGCTATGCTTGAGGCCGGAGTAGTGGTACCGGCCGATATGCGATTGATAGAATCGCATGCACTGCGGATTGAAGAGTCGTCTCTCACTGGTGAATCACTCGCAGTGGATAAAGTTACAAAGGCGATCGGTGACCAGGATCCTCCATTAGGCGACCGGTTCAACATGGCCTACAAAGGCACTATGGTGACAAATGGACGTGGTGCCGGTGTGGTTACAGGAACCGGCATGAATACGGAAATCGGGAAGATAGCCCGGATGTTGCAGGAAGATGAATCGGCAACGCCCCTGCAGATTCGGATGGAAGATTTCGGAAAAAAACTTTCTTATATCATCCTCATCATTTGTGTGGTATTGTTCGGAGTTGGTCTGCTCAGGGGAGAAGAGCCGTTGAACATGCTGCTGGTTGCCATATCGCTGGCAGTGGCAGCAATACCAGAGGCGTTGCCTGCACTCATTACTATCGCCCTTGCACGCGGAGCAAGCAGGTTGGTAGAGAAAAACACATTAGTGCGAAAATTACCCGCAGTGGAAACCCTGGGCTCTGTTACATATATATGTACCGACAAAACGGGAACGCTTACACAAAATAAGATGCAGGTGGTGGACACTTCTGCCGCCGACTATACAAGACCAGTGAATGATCAGTTGCCTTTGCTTGAAACGGTAATGTCGCTTAACCATGATGCAGTAAAATCGAACCAGGGTAAGTGGATCGGTGACCCGATGGAAGTTGCCATTGTTGAATACGTGAAGGATAAACAATCGGTAGATGCTGCAGAGATTATGGATCGCTACGCACGTGTTGGAGAACTGCCCTTCGATTCGGAGCGCAAACTGATGACCACCATTCACACGTATAATGACGGCTACCTGATTATTACAAAAGGTGCAGCGGAATCGGTTAGTGAACGCCTGCAGAATACAGAACTTGCTACCAAGATCCTGGATCTCACCAACAGGAAAGCGGCCGAAGGCAAACGTGTACTGGCATATGGTTACCGCTTCGTGGACGACATCAATGAGCCGCTGACTCAGGATGAACTGGAAACCGACCTGGAGTATGCAGGATTAATCGGATTGATCGATCCGCCACGTGAAGAGGTAAAAATTGCCATTGGAGAATGTAAAGCGGCAGGTATTCAGCCTGTGATGATTACGGGCGATCATCCTGAAACTGCGGCCGCAATCGGTAGGCAGATAGGTTTGTTAACGGACGACGACCTTCGGTTTACTGGCGAACAATTGTCGCGTGTGTCAAAAGAGGAGTTCGAATCCAAAGTAGAAAAGATAAAAGTCTATTCCCGTGTGTCGCCGGAACAGAAACTTACCATAGTAAAAGCATTGCAGGCCCGCGAGCATTTCGTGGCGATGACGGGAGATGGCGTAAACGATGCGCCTTCACTCCGTGCAGCGAACATCGGAATCGCGATGGGAATTACCGGCACAGACGTAAGCAAGGAAGCTGCTCATATGATTTTGCTGGATGATAATTTTGCCACCATCGTACGCGCGATTCGCGAAGGACGCAGGATCTACGACAACATCCGCAAGTTTGTAAAGTACATTATGACCTGTAACGGCGCAGAAATATGGACTATTTTTGCTGCTCCGCTGTTAGGCTTACCCATTCCATTGTTGCCGATACATATTCTCTGGATCAACCTTGTTACCGATGGTCTGCCCGGACTCGCGCTGTCGGCCGAAAAGCCTGAAAAAAATATTATGAAGCGCCCTCCACGCCCCACCAATGAAAGCCTTTTTTCAGAGGGGATCGGCTATCATATTGTTTGGGTGGGAATTTTGATGGCTGCAGTAACCTTAGCTATGCAGGCC
>JAFAGE010000188.1 GCA_023423015.1 Bacteroidota bacterium | reverse complement strand
AGGCGGCCGTCGCCATCTACCCGAACAGCCATACAATAAAGTATGCTCTTTTGCTGATACTGGTAGATCATCCATGCAAAATCAGGATATGCTACGAAATCAACATTTATCCAGCGTTCGTTTTCGGGATTGACATTAACACGTTTAACGAGTTTCATTTCGTTGTCGTACACCGAAATGTTGTTGTCGCTCCTGTTATTTTTGAAAACAAGGAAATTGCCTCCAACCTTTCCAATAATATCGAAATTGGTGCGTTTATTGTCTTCCGCTCTGGTTCAGAATATGATATTTTTTGTGCGGAAGCACCGAAATAAAGGGTTAAAGAGGCAAGTAATACGAGTATAGGCTTGCAAAACTTCATGTTCACGAATTCCATAGTTGAAGTTAGGAGAAATACGTCATGCAAAGGTTTGGCGGGTTTCACATTAAAGGATTTTTAAGATAAATTATTTTTTCCTTATAACTTTGTTTTTGTGGGTAAACAGACCAACAAGGTTACCGCAGCCGGGCTCTTAATCGCGTTAGGGATTATTTACGGTGATATAGGAACTTCTCCACTTTACGTATTTAATGCTATCATTAATGGGAGGATTATTGACGAAGGCCTGATTATAGGCGCGCTTTCCTGTATCATATGGACAATCACCCTTCAAACTACCATCAAATATGTGGCTCTTGTTCTGAATGCCGATAACCGCGGTGAAGGTGGAACCTTTGCATTGTATGCATTGGTCCGGCGCAGAAAACGCTGGCTTGTGGTGCCTGCAATGGTTGGCGGCGCAGCATTGCTTGCCGATGGTATCATCACCCCTCCCATTTCCATTACATCTGCTGTAGAAGGATTACGGGAGCTTCCGGCACTGCGTACACTCGGCCACACAGACGACCGCATCGTGATCATTGTAATCAGCATACTTGCCGCATTCTTCTTCCTGCAGCAGTTCGGAACGGCGTCGATCGGCAAATTGTTCGGGCCCATCATGCTCATCTGGTTCACTATGCTGGCCGTGCTAGGTGTGTATCACATTTTTGATGACCTGTCCATTTTCAAGGCTATTAATCCTTGGTATGCTCTTGATTTTCTGTCAAATTATCCCGGTGGATTCTGGCTACTTGGTGCAGTCTTCCTTTGTACTACCGGAGCAGAAGCTCTGTATTCCGACCTTGGTCACTGTGGCCGTGGTAATATCCGCGTCTCCTGGACCTACGTTAAAGCCTGTCTCCTGCTGAACTATTTCGGACAGGGGGCTTCGCTGTTAGCCAACCACGATGGCCGACAGATCACCGACGCAGTTAAAGCGCAAATGGGTATCAATGCATTTTACGACCTGATGCCCCAATGGTTTATCATACCCGGCGTGGTAATCGCTACCTCGGCAGCCATCATTGCCAGCCAGGCGATGATTTCGGGTTCATTTACACTGATCAGCGAAGCCATCCGCCTGAATCTCTGGCCCAAACTGAAGATCCGCTATCCTTCCGAAGAAAAGGGACAACTGTTTATACCGGGAATCAATATGATGCTTTTCCTGGGATGCGTAGGAGTGGTGCTGTACTTCCAGGAATCAAGCCGCATGGAGGCGGCTTATGGACTGGCAATCATCATTACGATGATCACCACTACCATCCTTTTCGCTAATTTTCTGGTGGCCAGGCGTGTGACTGCGGTTTTAATATATGTATTCCTCATCAGCTTTTTTGTAATCGAAGGCGCATACCTCGTTGCACTGATGGAAAAATTCTCACACGGCGGTTATATAACGCTGCTTGTGGGAGGATTGATGTTTGGCGTTATGTATGTGTGGTTTCGCAGCCGCCGCATCAAAAACCGCTATGTTGAATTTGTTCGCCTTGAACATTACATACCGCAAATCCAGGAACTCAGCAACGACCGGACTGTACCAAAGTACGCCACACACCTTGTTTACCTGACCAGCGCCAACAATCCCAAAGAAATAGAACACAAGATCATTTACTCGATACTAAATAAGAAACCAAAACGGTCGGATATCTACTGGTTTGTGCATGTAGACACGCTGGACGATCCATACACCTGCGAATACAAAGTAGATCACATCATTCCCAACGATATTATCCGGGTTGAATTCCGCCTGGGATTTCGTGTTGAGCCAAAGATCAACCTGATGTTCCGGAAGGTTGTAGCAGAGTTGGTAGCTAATAAGGAAGTAAATATTACAAGCCGGTACGAATCCCTCGAGCGCAATAACGTAGTAGGAGATTTTCAATTTATTGTACTCGAAAAATACCTGAGCCAGGATAACGAACTCCCCTTCTTCGAACGTGTGATCATGAAACTGTATTTTTGGTTCAAAGAAGTCAGCTTATCAGAAGAACGCGGGTTCGGTCTTGATACAGCAAACGTAACTGTCGAAAAATTCCCGCTGATTGTCGCCCCGGTATCGAGCCCCAGCCTGAAACGCATTTTCGACCAGGAAGAATGAATGAACGTGAGACGGCAGACGTGAGACGTCTTCTTCTCACCTTTCACTTTTCACCTTTCACTTTTCACCTTTCACCTTTCACTGCTCACTTCTATCGGCACCACTTCCCCCCTGTTTTTCCTGATCTTCTCCGGCAATGAGGCCACGACTTCCCGGCGGAATATTTCTACCAGTTTCTTTTTAACAAAGTCGCGGTGGACAACCAGGCTCACTTCCCTCATAGGCGCGGGACTTCTGAATTCGCGGATGAGTTGAAGCTGCGATGCGCGGAGGTCCATCGTCGCTAATTCAGGAAGAATGGTTATGCCATCGTTTAATTCAACCATTTTACGCAGCGTTTCGATGCTGCCGGCTTCGTATTCAAAATGGCTTCCCTGTTTCCCCGCTTTTTGCAGTTCACACAGGTTTACGATCTGTGAACGGAAACAGTGTCCTTCTTCCAGCAGCCATAACTTCTCCGGGTCGATGTCTTTCGATAACACATACTGTTTCTTGAACAACCGGTTCTTTTTAGATACATAAGCCACAAGCTTCTCATAAAACATTACCTGTTCACGAATGCCGGATTCATTCAGCGGAGTAACGAGTATGGCCACATCGAGCCGGCCTTCGCGCAACCGGTGCACGATGTTTTCGGTGGTAAGCTCGTTCACATGCAATTTTACTTTCGGGTACTTGCCGGTGAATGCCTGCACAAACATCGGTATTAGGTAAGGAGCAAGAGTAGGTATAATACCAACCTTCAGTTCACCGGAATGAATGCCGTTGCGGGCGTCCACAATATTCTTCATCACGTCGCATTCAGCGAGAATTTTCCTTGCCTGTGCGATAATATCCCTGCCCGCCTCAGTCGGTAATACAGGTTGTTTACTTCTGTCAAATATTTTTATCCCTAATTCATGTTCCATTTTTTGAATCTGCATACTGAGAGTCGGTTGAGTCACATGGCAAAACTCAGCCGCATCCGCAAAATGCCTGAGGTTATCGACCGCAACAATGTACCCAAGCTGAACGATTGTCATAGATTTTATCTATTGAAGTATAAAATTAATCAATATAATCAATGAGCAAAAATATTCACTTTTGCTGCGTAATCAAATTCCATCATTCTTTCAATTGCGCTTTATGAGCAACCAGAAACTAACCACCGCCTCAGGTATTCCTTACTATCATAACGAGGATACGATGAGCGTTGGACCCCGAGGTCCGCTGCTGCTGCAGGATTTTATTCTACACGAAAAGATGGCCCACTTTAACCGCGAACGTATTCCGGAAAGAGTAGTTCACGCAAAAGGCACAGGCGCATACGGTACATTTACCGTTACCAACGATATTACACCCTACACGAAAGCAAAAATATTCTCGCAGGTTGGCAAACAAACAAAAGTGATGGTTCGTTTCTCTACTGTTGGTGGAGAAAAGGGATCAGCCGATTCTGAGCGCGATCCGCGAGGTTTTGCCGTGAAATTTTACACCGAAGAGGGCAACTGGGACCTGGTGGGCAACAACACGCCGATTTTCTTTGTGAAGGATCCAAAAAAGTTCAGCGACTTTATTCACACGCAGAAACGTGATCCCCGCACCAATACAAAGAGCCCGACTATGATGTGGGATTTCTGGAGTCTGAATCCTGAGAGCCTGCACCAGGTAATGTTCCTGATGACAGATCGTGGCACGCCTTACAGTTACCGTCACATGCACGGATTCGGAAGCCACACTTTCAGTTTCATCAACAGCAACAACGAAAGATTCTGGGTGAAATTTCACTTTAAATCGCAACAGGGTATAAAGAATTTCAACAACGAAGACGCAGTCAGGATGAGAGGCGAAGATCCTGATCAGGCACAACGTGATCTGGTGGAAGCAATTGACCGGGGCGAATTTCCAAAGTGGAACCTGAAAGTGCAGGTAATGCCGGAAAAAGATGCAAAAACTTACCATGTAAATCCGTTCGACCTTACTAAGGTCTGGCCACACAAAGATTATCCGCTTATTGATGTAGGCGTGATGGAACTCAATAAAATTCCCGACAACTATTTTGCTGAAGTAGAACAAGCTGCATTTGCGCCGGCACATGTAGTTGACGGTATAGGTTATTCGCCCGACAAGATGTTGCAGGGTCGCCTGCTCTCCTACCCGGATGCGCACCGCTACCGTTTAGGAGCAAACTATGAACAATTACCGGTGAACCGGTGCCCGTATGCGGTGAACAACTATGAACGTGACGGAGCTATGCGGCTGGATGGAAATGGTGGCAGCAGTCCCAATTACTTCCCGAACAGCTTTGATAACATTATTGCCGACGAAAGTTATAAGGGAGTGCCGCAGGAATTAGACTCAAGCGTGGCAGGATGGTACGACAGGAACGGAGAAGGAGAAAATGATCATTATTCTCAGCCAGGAATTTTTTACAGGAATGTGTTAAGCGAAAACGACAAGAAGAACCTGGTGCACAACATAGTTGCATCAATGAGTGGAATCAGCGGACCAAAAAGAGAATTGATCGTAAACCGCCAGCTCTGTCACTTCTTCCGTGCAGACATCGGACTCGGAATGGCCGTAGCCGCCGGTCTCGGAGTAAAGCCGGATGTAGAAAGCATGCATACAGCAGCGAAATGATGATGTGAGATGTGATATGTGAGAGATGAAAAGTGAAAGGTGAAAGATGTATTCTTTCACCTTCGCTTTTTAACGTATTGCCTTCTGCCTTTACCTACTCACTCCTGAAGAGTGGCCCCGCCGCGTCCCACTTTCAATTTATATCCCTCTCCTATTTTCAGCGCAAGGTTTTCCCGGCCGTGACCCACAGGAAACCCGAAACAAACGGGGAATTTATATTCTGCAATAATTTCTTTTATGATTACCTCGGCTGTTGTTCCAAAGGGTCGCTCAGTATCTTTGTTCTCGGTAAACGATCCTACAATGAGGCCCGCAAGTTTTTCGAACTTACCCGCGCGTTTCAATTGATGCATCATACGATCAATGTTGTAGAGGTACTCGCCAACATCTTCAATAAACATAATTCTGCCCCTCGTCTTTACATCTGAAGCAGTACCGATTGCATGAGCAATCAATGCCAGGTTGCCGCCTACCAATTCACCTACGGCTTCGCCTTTGCGGTTAAAAGGATGTGATGGCACTTTGTACGACAAATGCTTTCCTTCAACTGCCTTGTGAAGTGACGTGAGAAATTTGTTGTTCACATCTTCATCGTTGAAAGCTCCGGCCATTGGAGCATGCAACGTTGCGGTTTTGTAATTGGCATATACATGAAGATGTACGAGAGTGATGTCGCTGAATCCGATAAGCCATTTTGGTTTGGATTGGAACCTTGTGAAATCAATTCTGTCGATGATCCGCGTAATCCCGTATCCTCCGCGTGCAAACAATACAGCGTTTACCGAATCATCATCCAGCATCTGCTGCAGGTCCTT
>JAFAGE010000126.1 GCA_023423015.1 Bacteroidota bacterium | reverse complement strand
GGTTGCAACTGCTCAAGCGTAGGAGGATTGTTTCTGCCGTTGTAACGCAATGTGAGGCCTGAATACTGCCTGGGACTGAGCCGGATAAGCAGTTTCGGAAAGATATTGGTAAAATTGTATTTACGCGACGAGTCAAGCAGCTTATCCGTTTGCCGGAAATTGGCAAAATTGAACCCGGAACCAACAAGCACCGTAAGTTTCTTTTTATTGAACCTTAAGTCTGCGCCGGTGCTCTGAATCAGGTACCTGAAGTCGAAATCATTACTGAATAAGGAATCACGTTTATCGTAGAACCCGGATGATCCTTTATTAAAGCTGTTTCGTGAGGCACTACTCAAAGCATAATTGATTCCATAGTTTACTGATAAATAGAGATCCTTTGTTAGCGGTTCTGTGTAAACTGCCTTGGAAGTGACCCCAAAATTCTCGATGGAATTGTTCTTTTGCTGGTCGATGTTTTCCTCACTACCAACATTCCCATTGCTGTTGAAATATGATGTAGATGATTGAAGCAAACCTTCAAGTTCATCCCTGCCCGATCGTTGAGAAAAATCAACCGAGATGGTTCGGCCAACTTTCTTAAACTTCTTTCGATACAAAATATCTGCAAAAAAGTTGTTTTTGTCCGATAGTGAAGACAATAGCCTGTTATTCGTATTCACAAGCCCGCTGTCCGCATTTAGCGCGCGGCTTACCTGCCGTGATGCATTTTCGCTTCTTACAACGTTTCCGCGAAGCGTGATTTTGATGTTTGATAATGAATCAAAAGAAACTTCAGATATTGCTTTCACCTGGTGGCCGATTCTGCTGTTAAATGCCTTGCTCGACCTGTCGCTGAAATATTGTGTATCAGGAAGAATGTATTGGGTGGTTGTTTTGCCTTCAGTACTCAGGTTCTTTTTCAGGAACCGGTAGTTGCCGTTTATCTTGCTTCTGTCCTTATTCCACTTATCGGAAAAATGCAAACCGGCAGACCATGCGGCAGGTAATCCGTCTTCGTAATTCATGTCCTGGCTGAAGTCGTCGTCGCCACGCGCACTGTAAAAATATCCTTCTTCTTCGTCACGCTGAACATCGTTGCCGCCTCCGAATCTTTCCATGTCGCTCCAGTCAAGTCCCTGTCGTCCCACATTCGACATGATACCAAAGGCGGCGAATTTCCGGGTTCCTTTGAAATAGTTCAACATAAGATCATTGTCGAACGATTCATTTGTGCCACCATTGATTGTTGCCTTTCCGAAATAGCCTTTCTTTTTTTCCGGCTTGAGCATGAGGTTGATGGTTTTTGAACGTTCACCGTCGTCAATTCCTGTGAATTCAGCCTGCTCGCGTTTGTTGTCAAATACCTGGACTTCTTTCACAGCTTCTGCCTGCAGGCTTTTTGTGACCACAGCCGGATCGTCGCTGAAAAATTCTTCTCCGTCTACCAGCACCTTATTTACTTTCTCACCCTGTGCAGTTATCGCGCCGTTGCGGTCTACCTGTATTCCCGGAAGTTGTTTCAGCAATTCGTCAACCGTGGCCCCCTGCCTCACAGCAAAACTATCGGCCAAAAATGCAAGGGTGTCGCCACGCATCCTGATAGCTGCCAGCCTTCGTTGAACTATCACTGCTTCAAGCAATTCACTTTTCCTGGTAAGTGGGATGTTTCCGAGATCGGGCTTTTCGTTCGTTGATATGGATAGTTGATCCACGAAGTCTGCGTACCCCGGATAGGTAATCAGCAGTAATATTTTTTCGTGTTCAACATTTTTTATTGAAAATGTGCCGTCTTCGCTGGTTCGTGTAAACCGGATAAGAATGGAATCTTCAGGAGAAATAAGACTTACTACTGCATTATGCAATGCGCGGTTTTCGCCGGTGTCAACTACCTTTCCTGAAATAGTATATTGAGAGTAGGAGTTAAGTCCCAGCAATAAAATAATTGGAAGCAGTAGTCTGGTCATGGTAAGGTTCTATGTTGAATGTACGCCAAAAGGTAAAGCGGCTTATAAGCGCTAAACCATTTTACGTTTGTTTAACATGTATGTAGTAACTTTCTTGTTTCTCTCACTTAACAATCTTTTGTTATGATCAGGCAATTGTTATTCATCATAGGTGCAACATTAACGATCGACGCAGCGGCACAGTCTGCCGGCGCTTCACCTGCTGCGCCTTCTAAAGAAGTGCAGATTCGTTGTGCATTGATGGCAGCTCCTGCCGATAGACGAGATGGAGCTACGGTTTATGGTTATGACGATAAGGGTGAGCAGGTGATTTTGAAGGAGGGATCCAACGAATTGATTTGTGTGGCAGACGATCCTTCCCAAAAAGGTTTTTCGGTGTCTTCGTACCATAAAGATCTGCTTCCGTTCATGCGACGGGGTCGTGAGCTGCGTAAAGAGGGCAAAAACCAGCAGCAGGTCTTTGATCAGCGTGAACAGGAAGCAAAGTCGGGCAAGCTGGCTCTACCTAAACAGGCTACTACATTGTATGTATACTCTGCAAAAGATGAAGATTACAACCCCTCAACCGGAGAGGTGAAGAATGGATATTTGCGGTATGTAATCTACATTCCTTATGCCACTGCCCAAAGTACTGGTCTCGCTGAAAAGCCTGATCATCCCGGCGCGCCCTGGATTATGCATCCCGGCACTCATGGAGCCCATATCATGATCAATCCTCCCGCAGCAGATAAAAAGTAGTTATTATCCGGCACATGAGTTCGCATAAATTGCATGTGTCGTAAC
>JAFAGE010000121.1 GCA_023423015.1 Bacteroidota bacterium | reverse complement strand
ACTCATCCCTATCCAGCTTGATGGAAGATATATTGGCGATATTAAACTGGGCCTTCGAAGATGCGGTGTTAAACTTTCGTTCCCGATTGCAATTAGGCAGATAAAATCCCCCGGGCTGCCGTACACGTTCATTATATTTTTCAAACCCTGGTATCGTCTTAGAAATATCTTCCCTTATAGCGTCGTATCCCTGCATATATTTCTTCCAATCAATCTTCGATCTTTTTCCGAGCGTGGCCATAGCCAGGCGACACACAATTACCGGCTCGCTTAATAACTGATCCGAAACGGGTTGTAGTACACCCTGCGACGATTGAACTACTCCCATTGAGTTTTCACAGCTCACAAACTGTGGATCGCCATTAATTACGTCTTTGTCGGACCTGCCGAGACAGGGAAGTATCAACGCTTCTTTGCCGTGTACCAGGTGACTTCTGTTCAGTTTTGTTGATACATGCACAGTAAGACTGCAATTCATCAATGCACGCGCAGTGTACTGCGTATCGGGAGTTGCGGATAAGAAATTACCACCGAGGGCAATGAAAACCTTCGCCCTTTTTTCATGCATGGCCACGATACTTTCGACCGAGTCATATCCATGATGTTCCGGTACGTTAATTGAAAATTGCCGACGCAACGATTGCAGGAATGCGGCCGATGGTTTTTCGTAGATCCCCATGGTTCTGTCGCCCTGTACATTACTATGTCCCCTTACAGGACAAGTACCTGCACCCGGTTTACCAATGCTGCCTTTCAATAGCAGCAGGTTTACAATTTCCTTGATGGTGTTCACCGCATTCCTGTGCTGCGTAAGTCCCATCGCCCAACACACAATGATTTTTGTTTTTTGCTGAAGCAATGAGGCCACCTCGCGTACCTGCTCGATACTGATTCCGCAGTTCTCTGTTAATTGAGCTAAGTCCTGCTTGCTCAAATGGTTTACAAATGCATCATACCCCATTGTATTGTTTGCGATAAAACCGGAGTCGAAAATGGTACCCGGATTTCGCAATTCTTCTTCAAGCCAGATTCTTTCGACGGCCTGTAGTAAGGCCATGTCTCCGTTTATTTTTACGGGCAGAAATACGTCGGTGAGAGCAGTGGTGATTCCAAGTAAGCCTTTTAACTGCTGCGGGTGATTGAATCCCATCAGGCCAGCCTCGGGAAGTGGATTCACAGAAATAATCAGGGCTCCGTTTTGTTTTGCTTTCTGCAACGCGGTGAGCATTCGCGGGTGATTTGTACCAGGGTTCTGGCCCATAATGATGATGGCCTCTGCCTCGTAAAAATCTTCCAGGCTCACAGAGCCTTTTCCTATTCCCAAGGATTCGCCCAGTGCAACACCACTACTCTCATGGCACATGTTGCTGCAATCGGGCAGATTATTCGTTCCGAATTCCCTGACGAAAAGCTGGTATAAAAACGCCGCTTCGTTACTCGTGCGTCCCGATGTATAAAATATGGCTTCATCCGGTGAACGCAGGTTATTCAGCGCCGTCGCTATTTTAGAAAAAGCGTCTTCCCACGAGATCGCCTGATAATGCGTGCCCCCCTCCGGCAGGTACATCGGTTGTGCAATCCTCCCCTTCTTACCTATTTCAAAATCCGTAAGCCCGGCCAGTTCACTAACGGAGTGTGCCGAAAAGAAATCGGCAAGTAGTTTTTTTGCTGTAGCCTCATCGGCAACGGCTTTTGCTCCATTCTCGCAATACTCCCCTGCCGCGGATCGGTCATCGTCGGGGTCGGGCCATGCGCAACTCGGGCAATCGAAACCGCCTTTTTTGTTCAGGCTCCATAATGCCATCATGCCACGCGAAAATCCGGCTTCACCAACAACGTGTTTAAGGCTGGAAATAATCGCCGGCAAACCTGCCGCAGAAGTTTTTATCTCTCCCTTCTTCAAGGGTCCACTGTGCATTGGGTTCTCCGCACCAGGTATAATTTCATTACTATCGGGCATTCAGCATGTTTTTCCCGGGTTATCAAAAAATTCCGACTGGTCCTCTTCAGAAACATCGAGGCATTTAAAATCTTTTTCAATAAGCAATTTTAGCGATTGCTGTTGATCGAGCATTACTGTTTCATCGAAACCAACAACATCATTCAAATGCCAGTCACTAAGATATTCCCTGGAAATGTACAACGTGATCGCGTCGCGGTCGTATGTGGCACTAAGTCCTTTCGATTCTGAAGGCCGCACCGAATACACCAGTTTCCTGGTTCCAAACGAAGTGCTTTCTTCGAGGGCAACGCCAGATGATAATTGTTGCACCTCACTTCGCGAGAGCCTGAATCGAATGGAATTTCCTTTTATTCGCAATTTCATAACGTAGCGGATTTTTCAATTCTTTCAGAACAAGAATAAATATTAAACCGATCGTTTCTTAAAAATCCTATAAGTGTGATATTATTTTCTATTGCCAACTCAACCGACAGGCTCGAAGGTGCACCAATGGCAGCTATCATTTCTATTCCCGCCATAGCAGCTTTTTGTACCATTTCAAAACTTACTCTCCCGCTCAAAGCCAGGATGCTGTTTGTTGCCGGAAGCCGATCAGCCAACATGAGCGCTCCAATCAATTTGTCGAGCGCATTGTGTCGGCCAACATCCTCTCGCAGTAGCAGCAACTGGCCGGTAGGGTCGAACAATGCAGAAGCATGTATACCCCCGGTTTCATGAAACAGCCGTTGCCCTTGCTTCAACCTCTCCGGAATAGCACACATATCAGAGTTAGTTACACGTAATGTAGTACCCGATACTGACGCTATTGGTTTCCTCCTCAAAGTTTCCAGGCTCGTCTTGCCACACAAACCACAACTTGAATTGATATAGAAATTCCGATCTGCGCCCGGTAGTTCAGGGCTGCTGTTGCTGCGAAATACCGCCAGAGCAGTATTCTCCCCCGAAGCTTTAGGAATAATGGAGATCAAATCCGATCTGTCGTTCACAATGCCTTCTGTATATAAAAATCCTGCTACCAGTTCTTCATCATGTCCCGGTGTTCGCATCGTGATGGCAATGTTTTTCGTTTGTTCTTTTCCGGATGGACCGAATAACAACTGTATTTGCAGCGGTTCTTCCACTGCAACCAGGTCACTCACTTCTGAAGATTGGTTCTGGTCTATCCGTGTAATATGTACGGTTGCAGT
>JAFAGE010000077.1 GCA_023423015.1 Bacteroidota bacterium | reverse complement strand
AGGCGGAGGTGTAGACATTGTAACCAATCAATACGATTTCTCCGGCAAGCTGCTCAGCAGCTATACAAGGCACCAGGCTTCGGGCAATACGACCAACGTACTTACCAAAACCATATACGATCATGCAGGTCGTGTGCTAACTACTAAGAAGGCAGTAAACGGATCGGTCGAAAAAATCTTATCCCAACACGAGTACGATGAACTCGGCCAACTGCGTACCAAACAGGTTGGACAAACCGCAGCCGGCTATCTTGAATCGCTCGACTACACCTACAACATCCGCGGATGGATGAACGGCATCAATAAAGACTATGTGGCGAACTCCGGCCCGATGGCCCCAGAACGCTACTTTGGTATGGAGCTTTCGTACGAATCTGGCTACAACAAACCGCAGTTCAATGGCAATATCAGTGGAATAAAGTGGAAGAGCAAGGGTGATGGCGAGCAGCGATCGTATGGATTCAACTACGACAATGCCAACCGGCTTACCAAAGCTGACTTCACGCAAAACAACGGCGGATGGAATACAAGCGCGGGCATCAACTTCAGCGTTTCCAACCTGATGTACGATGCCAATGGCAACATCCTTTCGATGAACCATCGCGGTCTGAAAGGTACGGCATCGGTGCTCGTAGACAGCCTTGAATATTATTACGCAACCAATAGCAACAAACTGCTAAATGTAATAGACCGAATCCCCAACGACAACATCAGGCTGGGCGACTTCCGAAACGGAACCAATGTATCGAACGACTACGATCACGATGCCAATGGCAACCAGAACCTCGACAACAACAAAGGCTTTTTGATATCTTACAATCACCTGAACCTGCCACTCGTAGTAAGCTTTACCGGCAAAGGCACCGTTACTTACACCTACGACGCTGCAGGAGTTAAACTGCGTAAACAGGTGGTTGAATTTGCCCATGCACAAAACGGCAACCAGCAGATCACTACCACCACCACTTACATCGGCGGTTTTGTGTATGAGGAAAAAACCGTTGGCTCTACCAGCGATCCCAACAAGCTGCTGTTCTTTGCACACGAAGAAGGCCGCGTGCGGCCAACGGGCGATACGAGCATGCCGTTCGTGTACGACTACTTCATCAAAGACCACCTGGGCAATGTGCGCGTTACCCTCACCGACGAACAGAAGGTGAACCCTTATGAAATGCTCACCTTCGAAAACCAGAACATTACCTCGCAGAATGCGCATTGGGAAAATATAAACAGCACGTCGATCAACGTGAGCAGCGTGCGCACCACGGTGCCTGCAGGCATGGAAAACCCCGGAACCGACCCGAATGGCGATTACGTGATGCTGGTGCGCAGAGGCAACGGCGCTATTGGTGCGACGAAACTGTTGAAAGTAATGGCCGGCGACAGAATACATGCGTCGCTCGATTATTTCTATCCCGGCACCAGCGCCAACAATTCAAACACCAACACGCTGCAGAACATATTGATGAGTATTGCATCCTCCATCGATGCGGCTTCGGTGGTGTCGCCCGTGTTGCACGGTGCAGGAACTGCGGTGTTGAGCCAGCTCAACAATGTAGACTTCGATAATTTTGTGAACACGCCGGCGAACACCGACCCATTGAACCCATCAAACCAGGCACCGAAGGCCTATCTCTGCGTATTATTCTTCAACGAGCAGATGAAGTTCAATGCGGCGAACAGTCGCGTGATTCCGGTCGACTACGCACCCGGACAGCGAAGAACCTTCGATCTGAAATTCTCCAACGCCCTCACTGCCGAGAAGAATGGCTATGCCTACATCTACTTCACCAACGAAAGTGACGAGCTGGTGTACTTTGACAATTTCAGCCTCACCCACGAACAGGGCCCGCTGATTGAAGAAACGCATTACTATCCTTTTGGATTAGCGATGGAGGGTATCTCATCGAGAGCCATTGGCGCCATAGAAAACCGCTACAAGTACAACGGCAAGGAACTCCAGCACGATGAATTCACCTACGGCCCCAATGTAGAATGGCACGACTACGGCACCAGGATGTACGATGCACAGATTGGCAGGTGGATGGTGGTGGATCCGTTGGGGGATATTTATAGAAGGTGGTCACCCTATAATTATTGCGTAGACAATCCACTTAGGTTTATAGATCCAGATGGGATGGGTGTTAATGAAGTAATTATTACAGGAGACAGGGCAAAAGAAGCAACCGCTGAGCTTCAAAAATCAACAAATCTCAAGATTATTAGGAATGAAGAAACAGGCAAACTTAGTGCAACGGGCGAGGTAGTAACGGAGGCCGATAAGAAACTCAAAGCAGCAATAGATGATCCCAACAAAACTGTTAAGCTAAACGCCACCTCCTCATACACTATAGGAGACTATGGGCTTATAGTTGTGGGTGCTTACCAAGGTTCTCATTGCGAAGGCAGTCAAACTGTGGGAGATCAAAGCATAAATATAGATCAGGCCAAGAAAATAGAAGCTAATGGAGGAGCCCCGACATCAGCAGCAGTTTTACACGAGGTGCTAGAATCATATGCAGCGATGAATATTGGAACCGGTGTTCACGATGCCAACAAAGAAAACGTTCAACAAGATGTTTATAAACCGGCACATGAAGAAACAATGAAATTGCCACAAGCTGCGTCTGACCAAAATATATATAAGGATGAGGGACATTATCAGCCTGGCTATAATACCTATTATCATAGAAACCCAAAAACCGGTAAAGTTGTAATACTTTTCCTGGTCGAAAATGAACCACCTAGAAAATAATAATTCATAATGAAACAAGGTCTTATTTTCGGTTTATCAATACTGATTTTTTTTTATTGTACAGCCATTCAAAAAGCAATCCCAGGTCGAAATAAATTGGAGATTGTATCAGTAGATTCAACAGATGATTTTTACGTATTTAATGTCATCAGATCAATTGACACCATTATAGTTGTAGGTGAAAAAAGAAATGTCTCTATTTGCAGGCCTTTTAAGAAATTTATTAAAGAAGACAGTATTCATGAATCTGCTAAATTGAAATCAGGGCTTACGTATGTGTGGATAGGCTTTAACGAATTAACTATAAACAACATAAAAGTTAAAAAGAAAGGAGAATTGGCAAAGATTGTGACCAACTGTATGGCATTTGACGATTAGCTTTGATAACTAACTAAAACGCCACGATGACTGCCCGCACATGCTGTCTGCTACTTTTATGCATCTCTCTCTACTCGTGTAAAAAGAATGGTGAAGAAATAACAAATGGCGACAAACTCCGCGTGTCGGGCTATGTATACGAAAACTTCACTGCTTCTCCTAAACCAGATCTTTCAAAACTTACCGACCTCAATATCGCATTCATCAATCCGGATAGCTCAGGTTCTCTTTATATCCCTCCACAAACAACAACACTCATTTCCGACGCACATGCAAAAGGCCTTCGCGTGTATATGTCCATCGGTGGTGGCGCAGCACCCTATTCCTGGCTTCATCTCCTCGAAACAAAACGCGATATCCTTATTGCTGATCTCGTAAATGGGATGACTACACACAAGTTCGACGGCATCGACGTGGATCTCGAAGGAGACTTCATCAACGAACACTACCCCGATTTTATAAGTGAACTCGCACAAGCAACCAAAGCAAAAAACAAACTTCTCACTGCCGCACTCGCAACATGGAACGCCGACATCATCCACGACTCCACGCTTAGTCGGTTCGATTACATCAACATCATGTCGTACGACGCAACAGGGCCCTGGAACCCGGGCCAACCGGGTCAACACTCACCCATAAGCATGACCGAAAACGACATCAATTATTTTGTTAATAAACGAAGCATTGATCCCTCGAAACTGCTCGCAGGACTGCCTTTTTATGGATACTTCTTCACTTCGGGCACCGTAATACCTATGACATTCGCGGATATCGTAAGCCAATACCCCGAAGCCGGGGACAAAGACGAGGTAAACCTCCCCTCGGGCACCATCTACTACAACGGCATCCCCACCATCAAACAGAAAGTAAACCTGGCCATGCGGCGGAAGCTGGCAGGGGTCATGATCTGGGAGCTGAACCAGGACGGCGCAGGCAATAACTCGCTCCTGAAGGCCATTTCAGAAGAAAACTGACCTTTTCGGCCTGGTTAGGCCAGGCCAGGGGCATCAATACATGATGACATCTGTCAACATCATTTTAAATCTTCTGTAAAACCAGGAACAAAGCAGGTAGCAACAAATTTCCGATTATCTGTGGGTGTATCTTCGTGGTCCAAACTCCGGGGAAAAACCTCTTGCCTCGGCATGCGCAATTCCCCATCAAGCCCTGTTTATGTCAAAGTCGGTCTGCGCCGTTATCGTTACCTATAACCGCCTCGAGATCCTTAAAAAATCTCTCGCCAGTATACTCAAACAAACATATCCGCCCGCAATCGTGGTGGTCGTCAACAACAATTCGCACGATGGCACAAAAGAATACCTGGACTCACTGGAAAATAATCAGGTTATAAAACCATTACACCTTACAGAGAACATTGGTTACGCAGGGGGACTGGAACGCGGAATGAAATATGGAAAATCGATCCGCGACTTCGATTACTTCCTCATGATGGACGACGACACTTTCTATGAGAATTATACCCTCGAAAGACTTGTGGATAATATCGAAACCGGTGGCTTCGGTATTCTTGGATTAAATGGCATGAACATTCGCCTGGGATTGAAAGCTGATTTAAAGAGTAAGGATCCTGTTACGAAGTGCGATTACGTGCTCGTTGATGGTGCGATTGTGAAAAAAGAAGTGGTCGAAAAAGCAGGCATGCCCGACGAGAAATTCTTTATGATGGCAGAAGACTGGGAATACTGCCTGCGCATACGTAAAAATGGCTTCACTGTCGGCTCGCTGAATAATATACCCGTACAACGATTGTACCTCGGGGGTCAAGGTGGCGGATTTTCACGCTCAACATTATGGCGCGGTTACTACCAATCGCGAAACCACTTTCTTATCATGCACGAGTATTTTTCATTCGGGCATTTGTATGGTCACCTGAAAAGGCAAACCCGCTTCCTGGTTTCTGCATTACTCTACGCTCCCGACCGCTTTAAACGCATTCAGTTTCGCCTGCTCGGCTTGTGGCACGGAATCTTTAATAAGGGCGGAAAGACGTTGGATCCGGACACCTTAAGATTCATCAAGTAGGCAGGGGCATAGGGCATAAGGCATAGGG
>JAFAGE010000076.1 GCA_023423015.1 Bacteroidota bacterium | reverse complement strand
GTGGAGGTGGTTAGACACGCGCGACGGTAAATCGAAGTACTATGTTGGTATTCCCCGCGACCGCGACCAGGCATTTTATGTGAACCAGGGCCTTTTTCCCCGACTCGTTTCCCGCCCGTGGTTTGTTCCGAGCTTACAGGGTTTTCGTGGAGAAATATGGTTTCCGAAATATTCGATGAAAGAAAGTTCTTTCCTGCAGTCGCGACCAGCCATGCACATGCCCTATGAGAAGTGGATGGAGGTAGCGAAGAACTTCACCGCTGCATTGACAGACGACGTACTTAGGGATGCAGTGAAGAAATTACCTCCCGCTGCCTACGAGCGCAGGCACGAAGAATTATTCAGGGCACTTCAGCAGAGACGGGATAACATTCCTGCAGCCGTAGACAAATATTACCACTTTGCAAATCGGATCGTCGATTTACAGCTGTCGGATAAACATGAGCTTGTCCGTATTTCGGATTCCGCGGATGGTATGCTGAAACTGGATGTGTTAAAGATCGGGAAGCAAGGTGTCAGCAATGTTATTTTATCATCATCATACGATCCTTCAATAACCAAAGAGCTTACTGTTTACACTCAAAATGGGAACGATAAAGTAGAGATAGATGTTAAGTCGTCGCCAATAAAGATCCGGATTGTGGGTGGTGAAGGAGAGAAGCAGTACAACATTTTATCGGCGAACAAGAGAATAAGTCTCTATGAAGAGGATGATTCAATAGCTATCACTGGCAACGGTAAAAAGCTGAGAAAGTTCATATCGCCCGACAGCCTGAATACAGCCTATACGTTCCCCAACAGGTACAACATCACGCAGCCATTGGTAACAGCAGGATTTAACAGGGACGATGGATTTCTGCTGGGCCTTGGGATTCAACATACACACCAGGGGTTTCGTAAAGTGCCTTACGCGAGCAGGAACAAAATAATGCTGCACCACTCTTTCGGTACCGGTGCATACCGAATCCGTTATGGAGGAGAATTTTTGCATGTTTTCGGAAAAACCGACATCGTAACACAGGTTGACGTTTTTGCGCCGCACAATACGCGTAATTTTTTTGGACGAGGCAATGAATCGGTTTTTGTAAAAAACGGAAACAGTATCACCTTCTACCGTGCAAGGTATAATTTGTATACTGTCAGTGCCGGATTGAGGTGGAGAAATCCAAATGGTTTGAGTGTGGTACTTGCGCCAACCTACCAGCACTACAGTATAGACAGTTCCGACAACCGGTCAAGATTGCTGGGCACCCCGCTTCTGACAAATTCATACGACAGTGCAACATTGTATGAAAGAAGGTCGCATGCGGGCTTAGCGTTCAATGTCGGTCTGTATAAAGTGAAAGGGCAGATTATTCCCAGGGCAGGATACAAACTTAGCCTGAATTTTCAGGCGTTAGGAGGTCTGAACAACGTGTCGGAAAATTTTGCCCAGATTATTCCTGAAGTGGCTGGTTACCTTCCACTGAACAAGAAACAAACAATTGTGCTTGCTGATCGTTTCGGTGGGGGCATCAGCCTGGGTAAGCCGGCATTCTACCAGAGTGTGTTTCTCGGTGGACACGAAAACCTGCTTGGATTCAGGCAATATCGCTTCGCCGGTGAACATATGTTGTACAACAATCTTGAGCTTCGCATGAAGCTCACCAATTTCACAGGTTATATCATTCCGGGGGAGTTTGGCCTGGTGGGTTTTTATGATGCCGGACGCGTGTGGGTAAAGGATGAAGATTCAAAGATCTGGCATCATGGCACCGGTGCGGGGTTGTATTTCGCGCCTGCGCGCCTCGCCGTTTTCAGCCTTGTGGCGGGATACTCAAAAGAAGGCTGGTACCCGTACATAACATTCGGGTTCAGATATTAAACACAACCACATGAGAATTCGCTTACTCAATTTATTGAAAGGGAAAGAAAAGGGAATAGCAACATATTCGCTCGCAACAAAAATGTCTACCAGGCCTTTTATTGAATATCTCATAGAGAAAGCTGGTCACGCGGGATCAGTGAAATCCAGTTTTATTCAAATGGTGCTCGACGAATTTGCCAAAGTTCCGGACCTCGACGAGAATCTCAGTATTGAAAAGTTCTCCAGGTATCCACATCTCCTTGACCTGATCTATTCAGCATTATCGGTGTCGGTAGAAGATGAAACCGGAAAGTTGTGGGCACTATGTGCACCCATGCAGCCCGACATCTTTTATGGAACTGACCACTTTTATAACCTCTTGCTGGATGAACATACCGGTGAGCTGAAACAGGAAATTGTAGAGACGCAGGTGGAACTTGCACAAACGAAGCGGCCGGAAATGATATATACGCTGATCCTTGAACAGGCTTATAACTTTGAAAATGCTTTTCCGAACGTATTAATAAGAATGCTGGTGGATCCGCTCACCGGACTTCGCAGATATTATCAACTCAACTTCGACAGAAGATTCCTGAGGGTTATTCCAAACGGAGAAAAGCCTGAATTGAGTGCTGAAGCAATCCAGGCAATTCTGCATGGCCTCGAACCGCTTAAAAAACTTTATGAGGTGATACCCATATCCCTGTTTCGCTTCGAAGGGTTTTCGGTTGTAACACTAACCGATGTTACGCCGCAGTACACCATGGAAAACATCAGGAACCTGATAGTAAACCGTGAGGATAATGACGCAAACTGCTATCATGAAACCATCATCGATTCGTTGAAAGGAATGGTGCAGGATAATACAGTTGAATTTGGTTTGCTGCCCATGCTTAAGGTGAACAATAAGCTTGTGTTCAATGAATCTACCTGCCTTAATAGCATTCTGATAAATACTGCAAGGGATCATGGTATTGCGGAAGAAGCATACCTCTCGGTGGCTGAAAATTATTTCAGGCATCCGAAACTTTTGTTCTTCAAATCCATTACACCCGAAGCCGAATCGAAACAGATTTTTCTCCGTTTGCTGAAGGAAAGCGGCGTCGTGTCGTATGCCTTAATTCCAATTTATTATAATAGCCGTCCTGCGGGTGTGCTGGAAGTATTCACCAAACGGGAGAATGTATTAACAGAACAGCTGATTTCCCGTCTTGACCCGGCGATACCACTGATTGCGCAGGTATTGCAATCGAATATCGACAGTTTTAATGCGAAGATCGAGAAGGTGGTAAAGGAGAAGTTTACATCAATACAACCTGCTGTGCAGTGGAAGTTTAACGAAACAGCATGGAAGTACATAAAGAAAGGATTTAAATCGAAGAAGCCGGCGAAGATGGACCCTATATATTTCCATGATGTTTATCCTCTGTATGGATCCATTGATGTTCGCAATTCAACGCAGCAACGCAATGATGCTTCCCGCCGCGACCTGGAGATTCACTACAAAAAACTGCAGGAAACATTAGCAGCTATTCGTGATAAAACCAACCTTGCCATCATCGGCGAGCTCATATACAAATGCCGGAAGAAATTTTCAGGTCTGCTCGATTCTGAAACCGGGAATGAAGCGATCAGCATGCATGAGTTTCTGCAGAACGAGGTTGATCCTGTTCTGAGTTATTTCAGTAAAACCAATCCGCTTACCTCGGAAGTAATCAACGAATATTATGAGGCGGTGGATGAGCAAACCGGATCCGCTTACGAAAACAGGCGCCAGTTGGAGCAGTCGATGGAAATGATTACAGGAACCATCAACCAATACCTGGAAATGTTCGTGAGCGAAGAAAAGCAGGCATTCCCCTTCTATTTTGAAAAGTTCAGAACCGACGGTATAGAATACGATATGTACATTGGCCAGGCCATCGCCCCGGATCTTCCATTCGACCAGCTTCACCTTCGCAACCTGCGATTGTGGCAGGTTGCTTCGATGGCAGCGATTGCGCGTCTGACGCATCACTTACTACCGCATTTGCCAAAGCCTTTGGAAACAACGCAGCTCATATTTTCGAATTCACACCCGATCGACATTAGTTTCAGGAACGATGAGCGTCGCTTTGATGTGGAAGGCGCATATAATATCCGGTACCAGGTAATCAAGAAGCGCATTGATAAGGTGAATGTAAAAGGGACAAACGATAGGCTGACACAGGTAGGCAAGATAGCAGTAATCTATTTTCATGCCCGCGATGCTGAAGAATACATTAAATACATTCAATACCTGCAGGAACAGAATACATTGCTTGACGACCTTGAAGAATTAGAATTAGAGGAGTTGCAGGGTGTACGCGGTTTGAAGGCGCTGCGGGTAAGCGTTAACCTGGAACCGAATGCAGAAGAGCAGGAATGGACTGCTTTGAAAGATGACGTGATAACTGTTCAGCCTTCTCCTGCGCCCCCGGTAAACTGATGGGAATTTACCTAACGGGTAAAGATGTTTACGGGCAAAACTATTTCCCACTGATTTGCATTCAGGCCTAAAAGTCCGGCATCAAGCAATCTGCTGTATCGTAAGCCGAAACTTACCGGCTGCTGATTCCACCATTGTGTATCGAAAAATATTTCAACACCTGCAGCATCCAGGTTGAATGTTTGTTGTGTACGCAGACTTTTAATCCGGCTGATATCGTAAAATGCATTTGAGCGGACACGTAGTAAATAAACGATGTTACCAAATCCTACATCAGGATACAACAGCGGCATGTGATAGTTAACACCCGCCTTCCACATGCGCGGATAATCAATGTCGGAATAGCCCCGGGATATCGGGAACCCATTTGAAAAAATATATTGCTGCAGCGTGTCGCGTTGCTGGTATGCAAACTGAAAAACAAGACTATGGTTTTGCGATATCCCCGGAAGGTAGAACGATGCATTAAGAAAAAGCTGGTTAGCGCTGATGTTATTCAGGATGCGCCTGTATCGCGCAGAAAAAGCCTGGGCTATTCTCGGATAAATGTTCTGACGTGCTTTTTGCTGCTGGTTGGTAAATGAAACACTAAAATCGCCATAATTAAATCCCTTTGTGTCCAGGCGGTCGCGCGAACTGCCCGTATAATACACCTGCTTGGTGTTGAATGAAGCTCCGGCATTAAGTGCCTGGGAAAATGCGCCGTGTGTAAATTGCAACGGCACACTTAAGCCTGCCCTTGCATTAAATTCATTCCAGGTAGTTGTGTTGGCCGTATCGGTAAAAGACCGATCAAACGTGTAGGATGCGCCACCGGTAATTACCGGGTAAAATCCTGCGTACGACAAGAGCGCTCCGCTTTCCTTATATCCCTCATTGCGATTGTACGTGAAATAAATTTCAGTGAACAGGGTGTTTAATATGTTGTTGCTTACGATTGAGTATGAATATTCGGGATCATTGAAATATGGCCGCCAGCTGTGAAAATTAAACAGCCGGTATGCTGCACTGTATTTTTCAATTTTTTGAGCAACAGGTTTTTCGTCAGTAATAAGATTCTTCAGTACGGATGGTGCGCGGATAGAGAAAATATTACCGCTTTCTTCGGACGCGGCCCTGAATGAAACACTTCCTGTAAATATCTTGTAACCTGCCGAAGTAAATGCTGACCAGGCATATTTCCCGTTTTTTGCCGACAACAGATAATTTCCGGTCGTGATGTTCGATACTGAAGGTATAACCTCGAATATGTTTCCATCTGCTGCTGCGAACAACTTATCAGCATCATTTTCAGAGCGGCTGAAGAAAACTGTGTCGCCGCTTATAGATGGGAATGCAATAACATTCATCGAGAAGGGAGTTATCCAGGAAGCCTCCCCTGTTTCTATACTGAACCGGCCAAGCGCCATTTCACCTTGCATATTTCTTACTGCAGCAACTATGGAATCCCCAGGCGCGAAGACGGGATATGTGTAAATATAATTGCGCAGCGCAGGTATTTGCCGCAGCAATTTTCCAGTGGAATCGAGAATGTGTAACGAGTTGGAGCCGTCTGGGTTCGATTGCACAGCGACAATCTGCCGACTATTTTCTGAGAGCGCCGGCGATAGGTATCTTTTGCCTTTTGTAATTCTTCTTTCTTTGCCGGTGCGTATGTCTAATAGGGTAACTGCTTCGTAGTTTCTCCATCCCCAACGTGGATCAGGAACATAAGACGAATACACGATGTGCGTTTCATTGGCGGAAAAATAGTTGGATGTAGAAAGTCCCCGGTTCCTGATTTTTCGTTTTTCACCTGTATTCGGATTGTGTTCGTAAAATGCCGGTATTCTGCTGTATGACAACTCCTGGTAGATGAGTCGGTTCTTTCCGATCCATTGTGGGTAGAGTTGGTCAGATACAAAATGTTTTTGGTTGGAAGCATATGCTGAAACGCTGTCGGCAATTGATGTTTTGTTTTCTTGCTGGTAAAATTTTAAAGCTTCATTCCGGAAATCGGTAAATGTTTGGGAGGTATGCCTTCTGAACGCCTTTTGAAACGGATAGAATAATCCTTTGAAAGCAGCAGCGTCGGCAGTTATATTTTTCCATGCAAGTGGTCCATACCTGTAGTAGCCGTAGTTTACGAGCAGGTACCCGAGTTGGTAATGATCGGGAACGTAATCGCGGAGAGAACCATTTCGAAGTTTCATCCACGAATAGTTTTTTGACGAAGCCCAAAGAGAGCGGTAGCCGTTAAAAAAATAGGGCAAACGTCCGCGACCCTGTCTGCTCAATAAAGTTTCCTGGTAAACGGCATCCCCCTCCCAAAACCAGTCGGGCACTGCAACGCTGTTGGCAAATGCCTGGCCTTCCTGGCCAAATACATAGTAAGCCAGGCGCGAGCCGCCTTTCCTGAAATTGTTGAATTGCTGAACGTGGCGGTATTCATGTAACGCCAGGCTCTTATGCCAGGGAAGGCTCCCGAGTTCAAAGCTGTTTTGCCGTGGTGTGAGATAGAATTCGGATCTGAAAGGGCCCAGTGATACGTACCCGTTCGAGAAAGTAGGGAGGTGTTGCAGAACGATGTCAATCTTCCTGGTCGATTTCCCAATGGATGGTGCAGAGATTGAAGCAATACGTTGAGAAATATCAGCAACCTCGAGCGCGATTGAGTCCAGGCCGGCAGGAAAAATCACCCGGACTATTTTGTTATTGATCTGGCTCCACTTCACGGAAGGAGGATTGCCTCCAAACTCTTGTGCAGAGGCTTGCTTCCGCAGGCAAAGCAGTAGAAATAAAAGGATGGTTATTCCGGAAAAAAGATGCGTTCGGAGTTGCTGCCTGATCTTTTCCACAATTCCTGAATGTATCATTTTTTAAAGTATCTTCCAATTCTACAAGTATGAGCACCCCCCTGCAACCGTTCGAACCAGATCATCTTATCCGATTGTTGTATGCGCAATATCCACATCGTACCGATTTGTTGCGTGCCTTACAATTGTGTTCCAGCGGTTACTGGGAAACGCAGCAATATTTTGATTTCATCGGCACAAGGCAATCTGCCGCAACCACAATAGTCGAAAACATCGTGCTCGAAGATCAACAGGAAGGAAAAATTGTTGTTGATGTAGTTGCCGACGGAAGAATCGCCGGCATACGCTATGCGAGCCGGTAAGAACATCTTTTCTATGCAAATACGATTTATTTTTTCAACAGTATTATTGTTCATCTTCTTCCTGTCGGTCAATGCACAAACTGCAGAACTCTATCCCACGCATTGGTGGACCGGGATGAAGTGGAATAAAGTGCAGTTGTTGTTGAAATCTACGCAGCCTCTTGACAGCAAAAAGATCAGCGTACAATACCGGGGTGTTACAGTGAGCAATGTTCATAGTTTTGAGAATAATAAATACCTGGCGCTCGACCTGGTGATCAGTTCAACGGCAAGGCCGGGGAATGTTGTGATCAATACCGGGAACGAAACCTTGCACTGGCCGCTGAAGGCGCGCCGAAAAGGTAACGGTACCGCCTACGCGCAGGGGGTAAATTCTTCTGACCTTATTTATTTCCTGATGCCCGACAGATTCTCTAATGGCAATCCTTCAAACGATCGCATAGAAGGGTTAAGAGATCAGTCGCTGAACCGCGATTCGATCTTCCTTCGTCATGGAGGAGACCTGCAGGGGATTATAAATCATCTTGATTACCTGCAAAATCTTGGCGCAACTGCATTGTGGATGACGCCCGTGTTGCAGAACGATATGCCAAACAGAACAGAGCATGGTTATGCGATTACAAATCACTATAAAGTAGAGCCGCGACTTGGCGGCGATAGTCTTTATCGTAAGCTGAGCGATGAGCTGCATAAACGCGGAATGAAACTGATCCAGGATGCGGTGTATAATCACATGGGTTTGTATCATTTTTTAATGCAGGATCCTCCTTCAAAGGATTGGGTCCACCAATGGCCGGTATTTACAAAGCCGAATTATAAAGACCAGACGCATTTCGATCCATATGCGTCCATTGCCGATAAAACTAAAATGGTAAATGGATGGTTTACGGAAGAAATGCCCGATTTCAACCAGGGTAATCCGTATGTGGCGAATTATCTTATCCAACATGCGATCTGGTCTGTGGAAGAATTCGGAGTAGACGGCTGGAGAATCGACACTTACATTTACGTTGATGGCGATTTTATGAATTGGTGCAATAAGGCACTTCTTGATGAGTATCCCCGGTTAACATTGGCAGGTGAGTCGTGGGTGGGCGCCCCGTCGAACCAGGCATACTTTACCAGGAACAATTATAACATCCGGTTCAGGAGTAATCTTCCTGGTACAATCGATTTTCAAACACTGTTTCGCGGAATAATGCCGGCGCTTACAAATCCGGTCGACGGTGTTAATGAGCTATACCAGACTATGGCAAACGATTTCCTGTACAAAGATCCGATGTCAAACATCGTGTTCATCGATAATCACGATATGAGCCGTTTCTTTTCAGTACTCCAGGAGAATGTCAGGAAGCAGAAAGTAGCTATTCAATGGTTGCTCACCACGCGCGGAATTCCGCAGATATATTACGGCACCGAA
>JAFAGE010000054.1 GCA_023423015.1 Bacteroidota bacterium | reverse complement strand
TTTCGAAGCCGGATAAGGTATAGCATCTATACCCGACGAAAATCCCGCACCGAAATTAGATACTTCGGGGTCGTAGCTCGGATAATCTGTAATGGTGAACCAATTGAGCATCGAAGCGCCGATGTTGATGGCTTTCACAAAGCCGAACGGCGTTTTATCGATGGTGTAGTAAAGCCCGATTTCGCGTACACGGAAATATTCCGACTTCACGATAGACGTTGATGCCGTAGAGCCAATCTTCATAATCCTGTCTAAGCCATCAGGCATCCTGTTACCATCGGCATCGGCATCCCAATCAGGACTTGTCATACCAAAATCACTTTGCAGGTTGGTAAGATTTGCATTATAACCACCATTTTTCCAATGCAATAAAAATCGCAGGCTCAGTTTGTTTTTGTAAGAAAGCTCATTGTAACTGCTCATCTGGAATCTTGGTTCCTGGTCGCCCCACACTTTTATTGGGGGCATGTAACCCGGTTCGTCGGTTAATCCGATGATCTGTGTAGCTGATTTACCTTCTTCAAGCTGGAATGTTCCGATAAGTGGACCGGCGAGTGCACCAAGCTGAATAGGCGGCACGTCGAGGCGAGTGATCTTAGAACGGTTCAGCCAGAAATTCAGTGAAGTGTTCCAGGTAATATTCCGACCGGCGTAGGGAACTGCATACAAGCCGATTTCTACTCCCCTGTTTCTCAGGTCACCTGCATTCAGCCACTGGGTTGCAAAACCCGTTGATGCTGCAGAATTATTCAGGATAAGGAAGTCGTACACTTTCTTGTTGTAGAAGGTGATTTCCATATTCAGAAGCTGACCGAACAGGCTGAAATCGATACCAGCTTCAATTTCTGTCTGACGTTCAGGTTTGATGTTTGGAGTTCCGCGTTGCGTGCTCACAACAGAACCCGGCAAACCTTCGATGTTTGACACAGTTAAACCTGTGAACTTACTGCCGTAAGCAGGAAAGTTTCCGGCTTCGCCATAAGCTGCACGCAATTTGATATTATCGATTACATTATTCTGCAATAATCCCTGGCGCGAGATATTCCATGCAATTCCCCCTTTAGGATAGGTGTAAAACTTAGAAGGATCGCCATTGTTTGATGAACGGTCGAAACGTATTCCTGCATTCAAAGCAATCGCATCCATGATCAATGCTTCCTCCTGTAAAAAAAACCCGTTATCCTGGTTCTTCGTACGGAATTGTGTCGCAGTCAGGGCCCCGGCCTGGTCTACATTCGACTGGCCACTGATCACCTGTGTAGCAACGTTCAACAAATTGTCGAAATTCCCGGTTTCCTGGGTGATACCGGCCGACGTAGTAAATGAAAGATTTTCTGATTGATTGAATTGATTAACCAGCGAAAGAATATAATTTGTATTCAGGTTTTTGGTGAAACCCTGAATTGATGTTCCCTTGTTTATTGCCTGGAACTGCAGCGAAGAAGGGAACTGTGCGTCTGTTCTCAGATTGAAAAAGTCGAACCCTGCTCTCGCAACAAGTCGTGTAAGAGATGCAGTTGAACGTTGTAATGTTGCATCGAGCGTTACACCTGTTATAAACCGGTTTACCTGTTCGTTGTTGATTACTTTATCTCTTGTTTCAAGAAAGTTGGATGCAGCAAACGGGTTACGTGGATATACTCCGTTTTCGTCGGGATGCAGGTCAATAAAACCGGGAGTAGACGACATGGCAATTCCATACGTAACACCCGCGTTATCGTTTCCGGTAAGTCCACGATCGCTGGAAGAGTAAATATAATTTGTGCTAAGGCTGAGTTTAATTCCATCTGTTGCGCGATGGTCGAGGTTCATACGAACACTGCGGTTGGTGTAGCCGGTTTTTTTGATGATTCCATCCTCCTGTCGGTTTGCTGCAGAAAGGAATATTCCTGTCCTCTCATTTCCACCCGATACAGTGATTACGCTGTTAGTGGTAAATCCTGTTTCACCATACATTTCTTTTTCATAGTCGTATATCTTACCCTGCGCCTGCGCATCAATAAACTGTTGCCGTAAGCGCGCACTTCCTGCTGAATCCCGCGCAAGGCTTGCAGCTGATTCTGCATTGAACTGTCGTACACCAAGGAGCTTACGAGCTTTCACAATTCCGAGATCCTGGGAAAAAGTGATCCTGGTAGCGCCCTGGCTGCCACGTTTGGTTGTTATAAGAATTACACCGGCTGCGGCTTTGGATCCATAGATAGCTGAGGCAGATGCACCTTTAAGAATTTCTATTGAAGCGATGTCTTCGGGACGAAGATCTGCAATGCGGTTTGAGGGATTGTCCTGGTTTGAAGTAAATGCACCTCCAGGCGAAGCAAGAGTTACTGCATTCAACCCCGACGAAACCGCTGCGTTATTCAGGAACACGCCGTCGATCACATACAGTGGTTGTGTATTACCATAAATAGAAGTAACGCCGCGCAGTTTTACCGATGATCCACCTCCTGGAGCACCGTTGTTGCTGTTGATGTAAGCTCCGGGAACCTTTCCGTTCAGCGCACCATCAAAAGTTTGTGCACGGCTGATACCATTCAGCTGTTCCGCGTTAATGGTTACAACTGCGTTCGCCAGGTTTCTTCTTTTTACTGATGTAGCCAGACCTGTTACTACCACCTCATCGAGGCGGGCGGCGTCGTATTGTAGTTGCACGTTCACTTCATCGTTTGAGCCAACTGCAATCGTTTCCGACTTGTAACCAGTGGCACTGACAACCAAAGTGGAACCTTCCGGAACCGTGATCGTAAAAACGCCGTCGGCTGCGGAGAAAACAGCGAGTGTAGAATTCTGCAATGCAACGGTAGCACCGGAAACTGCTGAGTTCTGCGCGTCGGTTATTTTCCCGGTGATTCTTTTCTGTTGAGCGAGCGCAAAGAATGGCCATGCAAAAAAGATGAGCAAAGCCAGTAAACGGGTTGTTCTGAATTTCATTTGTTTTGGGGTTGTTGCTTTTCAAAAACGTGGTTTCCATATCCATGCTCCACGATCTGTTTTGCGCGGAGCGGGTACGAAGAAAGATCTGTGGGTGTATTTGCACCTAATCCATCAACATATCGGTTAAACATGCAGAACAAAGCTGCAATCAGCACCGTATCGTGGATTTCGCGGTCGGTGGCACCCAATGTTTTCGCCACCTCTACCTGTTCTTTGGTAACAAATTTTCCTCCCTGCTGAACACTGTCGGCGATTGCGAGTAGTGCTTTTAGTTTGGCAGGAATATCTGCCAGGTGATAGTTGGTTTTAACCTGTTTCACAAGAGCTGAATTATTGCCGAGGTAACACTCTGCAATAGCACCATGCGATTGATGACAATAAAAACAATCGTTAAGAAACGATATTCGCGCGGCTATCATCTCCCGTTCAGCCATGGAAAGGCCTTCATCAGTTCTCAGCATGAGATTTGCGAGCTCGCCGATAGGTGCGGCCGTATCAGGACTGTACGCCAGTAGTGCGCGTATTCCCGGAAGACTGGGATCAACGTTAATGTGAGGCATGTGTCTATTGGTGTGTTTGTAGTTTCGTCGACGAAACGGCAGTAATAACAAGTCCTGCCAGGAAAACGAATGAAAAAATGAAGATGGCATTACCATAACCACCCAGCATATTTGCCAGGGCGCCGATAAAGAATACTACTGATGCTGTAAACAACCTGCCGATATTGAAACAAAACCCTGTTGCAGCCGCGCGAACAGATACAGGGAACAACTGCGGGATAAACACCGCAAGTGCGCCCTGGCTGATGCCGAAAAAAAACGACATTACTCCCATTTGTACCAGCGTAACTGTAGTTACAGCGGTGTTCATTCTGAACACAACAAAAACCATGATGAAACATGCAAGAAAACACATCATCAGGGTTCTCTGCACACCAATGGCGTTGGCTATGTATCCGGAGAACACGCTGCCTACCAGACCTGCAGAAGCAAGGATCATCATGCATAAACCGCGCAACTGACGCGCAGCTTCCTCATCGGGAGTTACTGTTTGCACCCATGTCGGCGTCCATGAAAAGACGGCCCACAAGCCGATGAGCATCGCCCCGAATATTAATGAACCTTGCACAAGGTTTTTGCGGTAGGCTCGAGCAAATAAGGATGGTTTATTTTCAGCTTGCCCAGCTTCCGCTTCGCTTCTCCAGGCATCTGGTTCTGTAAGAATGAAATAACCGATAACTGCAGTCAACAGCGGAACCATGCCAAGCAGAAATCCCTGTTGCCATACATCGAACAGGTTGTTGATAGCGCCTGCTGCAATAAACCCGAGCGGCATTGCGGCAGATACGATTCCAAGCGCCACAGCGCGCGTTTTCTGCGGCCATACTTCACATACCAGAATATTAGTTGTTACCAGAACTCCTCCTATCCCGAAACCCGTGAGTAAACGGTAAATACATACGAGTACCCATGAATCGGTAAAAGCCGTAAGCAAAGTGAACAATCCATAAAAGCCGGTGCACAATGCCACTGCACGCGCGCGGCCGATACGGTCGCATACCACTCCCCAGGTAAACCCGCCGATCATTGATCCGAATATGAAGAAGGAATTGATGTAAGCGCTCACGTTGTTCATTGTAGCTTCGTTCACCGGGCCGAGTAAATCGCGCACAGCTACCGGCAGGTAAACAGACATGAGCATGGAAGCAATACCAGCGAACATTATGCTGATAAAGCAAATGGTAAATGACGAAAACAGCTGTCGCGCATCAGATACGCGATCAACCGCCGCAGCAGTTAGTTTCATTCAGTGTTGGTAAATCGAGAAATTGTAGAGCAGGAATTAACCTGCATCCTTAATCAGTAGTAGTGTTATGCTCACACTACCGCTTCAGGAGGTTGCGCGGGAAGATCAACGGTCTGTGAGCGAGGAAGGGCCTCATTGATAAGCACTCTATATGTATCCAACGTAAACGTAAAATCGGAAATCCCCGGCAGCATCACCTGGTCGTAATCACTGAAAGCCTGTTTTTGTATGTTCTTGGCAGGACTATCTTTCTGGTGCTGGCTGGCAGCGATCTCATTGGTCCATTCAACAAACCTGTTTTCCGCATTTTTAATCTTTGTTTTCTCATTGTTCGGGATACACAGAAGCACCAGCTGACCATTGTATACCCGTCTTTTTACATACTGGTACACAACGCCGTCCACTTCAATTTCTCCACTAATGCGCTGAAAATCGGTTCGCTCAACCTGGTAAGGCATGTTAATATCAACCTTGATGGTCAACAAATCGGCTTCATCATATTCTTCGTTGTCAATCAACGACTCATATCTTACTTCCGACTTATTATCGAGATAATAAAACACCAGCCTGTATCCCGCAAGATTAAACAGGAAGAGAACGAAGAGAAATATCGCAGCTAGTTGTTTCAATGAAGCATGAATATATAAAAATTAAATTAATTCAAAATTCAGTGTTTATTTGAAACTGTCTGTTTTTGGATGAAATGTGCGCCAGGAATGCCAGAATTCCTGCGACGACTGTATTCCCTTAAGTTGCTCACCTTTGAGTTCGCCCTCCTCACATTTCCCGGCATAGGTCCACAATGAACCCGTTTGCTCGTCGCGAAGGCTGCCGGTATCATTTGTAAACGTAAGTACTCCACGCGATGTGTTCCTGCTTAAAAC
>JAFAGE010000038.1 GCA_023423015.1 Bacteroidota bacterium | reverse complement strand
GTGGGTGCTATTGCTTGTCGAATATAGATGTTGAAGTCGAGACCGTCCGTAACAAAGCGTTCGAAATAATGAGGGTAAACCTTTTGCGCGGCCTGCTGTTCCTTATCAAGAAAACGCGCCAGGGTTCTGTTGATCAGCAATACACTTTCATCAAACTGGCGCCGGAACTTATACACCATGTCCACCGTTGACTGGGTGGCTGCGAAATATGCGTCAATATCCTGTTGCAGTGCAGGGATAATCTTTTTGAGCTGCTCAAACAGTTCAACTATTTCTTTTCGAAAAAACTGGTTAATGGCAATCTCATCATCAGACAACATGATGTTCGACACGGAATGCCGATACTTTTTTATTTTGAAAGATATTTCTGCGAGTAACGGAAAGGGTCTTTCATCTTCAGCCTTCTTTATAATGTCGGCAGCCATCTGCAATTGTTCAAGCATATCCTGCTGAATAGCTTTATTTCTTTCGGTGGAAGAATTGCGAATGTCGATAGCGCCGTATAAGGGATACACGTGGTCAAAAAGTATCGGCTCCATCTTTGCGTCTTCGTCTTCTTCCTTTCGAAGGAGGAAGTTCAATGCACCTTCAACGAATCTCCATTCTACTGAAGGTTGTATGGCTGTAAATTGTTCTTTAATGATCTTGTCGATCCGGGCATCGAGGGAAGACCAGGTTCTGTTCACTGCCAGTTCGAACAAGGGCAGCACCGCGTCGACCTTAATGAGGATTTCGTCGTTTAAAATTCCTGCTTCTGCGCTTGCGATTTCCAATACACCGATCAGCTGGTTATAATTACGGAGTGGGCATACGATCAAACCATTCCATCCCTGGCTGCGCATGTGATTGATAAACGAATAAGCCAGTAGTGCATCATCGGTGATATCCGGTATTATTAAAGGTGCGGGATTTTTGTTGAAGTGATTTTTTAGCCCCTCACTCGCACTTTCTTTTTCTTCTTTGGAGTGCAGGTTTTTTAAAAAGAGGCTGTTTTCGCTGTGGATGGCTGAAAAAACAAAACGGTCGTGAATGTAAAAGAAAGGTGTGATGCCTATGCTTACGCCAGCAACGCCAATTAGTTTACGCACTTCTTCCTGCAACGCAGCGAAGATTTCTACATCATCGAATGCTTCCAGCTGAAGCAAATAATTTTTGATATTATTAATAGCTTCCACTCCATTGCATACATAAATTATTATACCGCAAAAAGGTGTACGCTGTTATAAAGAGTTAAAATCGGAGAATCAGCCGATTGCTTCGTTTAATGCTGTGGGTTTGTTATACTTATGATAATAGCGGCAAACGGGTCTTAATCCACATTCTCCGCACTTTGGAGTACGGGCTATACATACATACCTGCCATGCAGTATAATCCAGTGATGAAATTTGTGAACCAGATTGGGAGGGATGAATCTGATCAATTGTTTTTCAGTTGCGAGTGGTGTTTTGGCGCCCAGCGATAAGCCAATACGTGCCGCCACGCGAAATACGTGAGTGTCTACCGCCAGGTTTGGCTGCTGGTCAATCACCGAAGTAATCACATTTGCGGTTTTTCTACCCACGCCCGGGAGTTGCATTAATTCTTCCACGGTCATGGGTACCTGGCCGTTGAATTTTTCCACGATCATCCTGGCCATGCCCATAAGGTGGCGCGATTTGTTGCCGGGATAAGAGATACTCCTGACGTAAGTAAAAAGTTCGTCGTACGTGGCTTCTGCCAATGCATACACGTCGGGATACCGGTCAAAAAGTGCCGGAGTGGTCATGTTCACCCGCTTGTCGGTGCATTGGGCCGATAAAATTACGGCTACAAGTAGCTGGTAAGGGTTATCGAAAACCAGTTCGGTTTCGGCAGAGGGGTTATGTTTCTGGAAATAATCAATAACAAAGCTGAAGCGTTCTTTCCGGGTCATCCTACAACTTGATCGCTGCGAATGTACGGATTAGAAACCGCAGGAGCAGCTTTCAGTGATGCTGAACAGTTTCGCCGGCGGCTTCGCGGGCGTAGTTGAGAATATTCATCACTGATTGAATGCGAGGCGATTCCAGCGGCTGGTCAAGCGTTTGGGTAGTGTTTCGAAGCACTTCCAGTTTCTCGCGAAGCGTCCAGTCGTGCTGAAGCGCGTCTTCGATAGCGGCCGTCTTAGCCGGGGAAGTTTCTTTATACAAATACTGTATAAGTTCCTCTGGTGTAAAGAGTGAAGTCATGAGCAATCCTTTTATGTCCTAATTTCCGAAAGAGTCAGTTCCGGAGTCCGTCCGTGGTTATAAACGGGATGAGGTTGAACTTATTGTATTGGATCAGAAGAAATCACGTACAGGTCCTCGTTATCCTTTTTCATCCGGTATCTTTCCCTGGCATATTTCTCCAGGATGCCGGGATCCGATTTAAGTTGTTCCAGCTCCCTGCGGGTATTTTCGATCTCAGCCTGGTAGTACGACCGGCTTTCTTCCAGGCGGTTCAATTCTGAACGATGCCTGAAATGTGTGGTAATCACATCGCGGGTATCGAAAAAAAGCATCCAGACCACGAACGCCGCCGCGGTCAGGATGTATTTATTTTTCAATGACTTCGATAGCATGAAACGGTATTACTTACCAAATTTAATTTTTCCCTGCAAATAAATACCATTTGATCCCAGCATTTCTTCGATCCTGATCAGCTGGTTATATTTTGCTATCCGGTCGGTTCTTGATGCAGAACCTGTTTTGATCTGTCCGCAGTTCAGTGCAACAGCCAGGTCAGCAATGGTAGTATCTTCAGTTTCGCCGCTTCTATGGCTCATGATGGTGTTGTAGCCGTTCCTTTGAGCCAGGCTCACTGCGTTTATGGTTTCGGTTACAGTTCCAATCTGGTTTACTTTTACCAGCAAACCATTACCCACACCTTTAGCAATACCCTGCTCCAGGCGGTTTACATTGGTCACAAACAGGTCGTCGCCTACCAGCTGAACCTTGCTTCCTATGCGGTCGGTGAGCAGCTTCCAGCCGTCCCAATCGTCTTCAGCCATTCCATCTTCGATCGACACAATCGGGAAATTCTTCGACCAGTTTTCCCAGAAGTCGACCATTTTCTCGGCGGAGAGCCTGCGGTTATCCGACTTGTGGAACACATATTCCTTGGTTTTGCCATCGTAGCATTCGCTGATAGCCGGGTCGAGGGCAATTGCGATCTGTTCACCCGGTTTGAAACCTGCTGCGTTGATCGCGTTCATAACGGTTTCAATGGCCTCGTCGTTGCTCTGAATATCCGGAGCAAAACCACCCTCATCACCCACATTTGTGCTATAACCTTTCTTCTTCAATACCGACTTAAGCGCATGGAATATTTCAACTCCCCATCTCAAACCCTCGCTGAAGGTAGGCGCACCCACAGGCATGACCATGAATTCCTGGAAGTCAATTTTGTTATCGGCATGAGCTCCGCCATTCAGGATGTTCATCATCGGAACGGGCAATATCCTCGCGTTGGTTCCTCCGATGTAGCGGAAGAGTGGGAGGCCTGCTTCCTGTGCAGCAGCTTTCGCGGCAGCCATACTAACCGCAAGCATAGCATTTGCTCCCAGTTTGGATTTGTTGTTTGTGCCGTCGAGCTCGATCATAGCCTGGTCGATGCCAGCCTGGTCGGCAACTTCCCAGCCCACAAGTTTTTCGGCAATGATCTTATTCACGTTTTCCACCGCCTTCAGCACGCCTTTTCCCAGGTAAGTTTTTTTATCATTGTCGCGCAGTTCAACAGCTTCGTGTACGCCTGTGCTTGCTCCGCTTGGAACGGCGGCACGCCCCAGGATTTCTTCGTCTGTAATCACCTCGACTTCAACTGTCGGGTTTCCGCGGCTGTCGAGAATTTGCCTGGCAAAGATCTCTGCGATGTAACTCATTTTTCTTAGTTGTTGTTGGTTGTTAAATTTTTGAATATCGTTTCGAGGCTTTCGCCATTTCCTTTCGAACGTAAATTATTCAGTGTATCGTTTGCTACCAGTTTGCCTTTGCTGATTATGATGATCCGGTCGCATAGCGCTTCCACCTCCTGCAAGATATGGGTTGAAAATAGCACCGTTTTATTCCGGCCCAGTTCACGAATCAGTTCGCGAATTTCCAGAATCTGGTTCGGATCGAGACCAGTTGTTGGCTCATCAAGAATCAATACTTCCGGATCGTGAAGAATTGCTGCAGCTAAACCCACACGTTGTTTGTAGCCTTTTGAAAGCTGGCCTGTTCTTTTCCTGCTTTCGGGTGTGAGGCCAACGTCTTTTATCACCTGTTCGATACGGTGTTTTTTAGAGGTAAGCTGGTGCATGTCGCCAATGAAGTCGAGGTATTCCCGCACGTACATGTCGTAATAAAGCGGGTTAGCCTCGGGCAGGTAGCCGATTTTCTTTTTTGCGTCAAGAGGGTTGGATTGCACATCAATGCCCGCCACCGTTAGCTTACCCTTATCGGGTGCTATGTAGCCGGTGATCATCTTCATCGTTGTCGACTTACCGGCACCGTTTGGTCCCAGAAAACCCACGATTTCTCCATTTTTCACTGAAAAGGAAATATCGTCGACAGCTTTCTGTGCGCCATACAGGCGGGTAACCTGGGAAACTTCAATCGACATGGCCGCGAAGATAAGGAAGGGGAATGAGAGGCGGAGGGCACCTTTCACCTTTCGCCTCTCATCGCTAACTTATAACAGCTGATAGTTCTCCCTCACCGTCTTTACATTGGGATCCAGTTTGATGAGCGGTTTGAGAATGCCATCTTTCAATCCATAGATCCAGCCGTGAACGATAGGTTGTTTTCTTTCTTCCCAGTTGTCCTGGATAATAGTTGTTCCTGCCAGGTTTCTTACCTGCTGCTCCACGCTAAGTTCGGCGAGCACGTTTACGCGCTCGTCTTCATCTTTTATTGAGGCCAGGAGTGCACTGTTTGCGTCGCGCACTCTTTTGATGTTGACCAGCCAGCGATCAAGTATGCCGAAGCTATCATCGCCAAGAGCAGCCTTAACACCTCCACATCCATAGTGACCGCAGATAATTATATGCTTAACATTGAGGTAGTTTACTGCATAATGTAAAACGCTCAGCAGGTTAACATCATCTTCTACCACAAGGTTTGCTATGTTGCGGTGAACGAAAAGTTCGCCCGGTAATGTATTCGTTATCTGGTTTGCCGGAACGCGGCTATCGCTGCAGCCAATCCACAAAAACTCCGGAGTTTGAATCCGCGCGAGGCGCTCGAAATACAAGGGGTCGTCATGTACCTGTTCGGCGGCCCATGCTTTATTTTCCAACAGCAATTTTTCATACGCTTTCATGACTTAAAACTTTTTGTTTTTGAACAATGTGTTGCCTGTCTTCGCTTTCTTCAAATCCAAAGTCTTTGAAGTTGCTCTGTTTGATTTCCACCTTTATATTTTTCAGGTGGGCATGCTTCTTAAAGTCCTCAATCACCTCAACAATGTCGCGGTCGATAAAATCGGCGCGCGTTGCATCGATAAGTACATACGAGTTTTCAGGCACTTCTTCCAGCTTCCTCCTGATAATGGGCTTGTTGAGGAATGATACATCCTTACGCAGGCGGAACAGGTATTTGTTTTCATCATGCACCACAAATACAGCCGATTTGAAGTTGCTTCTTACAACAAAGAATAATCCCGCAATACAACCGATGAGAATTCCAACAAGCAGGTCTGTAAACAGGATTGCCACAATGGTTATCACGAACGGCAGGAACTGGCCCATTCCTTTTTTGTAAAAGCTGATAAACACCGCAGGTTTGGCGAGTTTAAAACCCGTATAAATAAGGATGGCTGCCAAAGATGAAAGCGGGATCAGGTTTAAAATTCCCGGGATGAACGCCACAGAAAGAAGAAGGAAAATACCGTGAATTATAGTAGACATTTTAGTTTTCGCACCCGCGTGAACGTTAGCTGATGTTCGCACGATTACCGATGTCAGCGGAAGTCCGCCAATCAGCCCCGACACGATATTACCGACGCCCTGTGCCTTTAATTCGCGGTTTGTCGGCGTTACCCTTTTATATGGATCGAGTTCATCGGATGCTTCGATGTTCAGCAGAGTTTCGAGGCTCGCAACGATAGCTATCGTGGCAGCAGAAATCCATACATCTTTGTTGCTGATAAAGGAAAAGTCAGGCGATGTAAAAAACGAAGTGAATTCCGTGAACGAGCTGGCAATCGGAATATTTACCAGGTGATCACTTGAAATTGCATATGCCGGGTTGGCTGATCGCAAGGCTTCATTTATTCCAACTCCAACCAACACAACGATGAGCGGAGCCGGAATGAGGTTGAACTTTTTACTGCGTTTGGCTATGTATTTATCCCACACAACCTGAATTCCGATCGACAGAATTCCGATCAGGGCTGCTGTAGGAATAATGTGTTTATATGCGTTCAGAAGTGTGCTAAAAGTGTTTTCGCCATCCGGCTGAACAAAACTTTCATCGCCGGCATAATCTGTATTATAACCAAATAGAAATGGAAGCTGTTTCAGAATCAGGATCAAACCGATTGCAGCAAGCATGCCTTTGATTACGCAAGATGGGATATAGTCGCCCAGAACACCTGCTTTCAGAAAGCCCAAAATCAATTGGATAATACCGCCAATTACAACTGCAAGCAGGAAGGCTTCGTACACCTGGAGCTTGCCGATTGCAACAATTACAATAGCAGTTAATCCTGCTGCGGGACCGCTCACACTGAGGTGCGATCCACTTAAAATACCAATAACAATACCACCCACAATTCCGGCTATAATCCCCGAGAAGAGCGGTGCGTTTGAACCCAGGGCTATGCCAAGGCAGAGAGGTAAGGCGACCAGGAACACTACTGTTGCCGAAGGGACATCATTTACCAGTGATCTCAGGTAGTTCGTAGACTTTTTCACAATAGATACTTTTTAGAATAACTGATTCTTTCAACATCTTACATGGTGTGGTGAGCATACAGCTCACACGTCAATGTTCATGCTCAGCATGACAATTAAATATGGAATAGCAAATGAGAAGGAGATCAGGCCCGGGGAGGGGGCAGTATCAATTCAGGATGGAACATTTCCATATTGTCGGCTTCGGCAATATGATGTTTATAAAGCTGGTTGATTACCCTGAAATTGAATTCGGGGTGCAGCTCATGTATAATTTCTTCGGAAATCGTGGTGCCTGATGAAGCTGATTTTTCTTCCGTAGGTCCGGAAGGAGGATAGTCGCCTCCAGGCTCTTCGCAGCCGAATGCTGTTTGCACACATTCATTGCAGGTGGCATCACCAGCATAAATGAGAAAATTCAAACCTGTTAGTAGCGTAAGGCAAAAGATCATCAGCAGAACAGATACTGTTCTGGCAACACGGGTAAGTATTGATGTCTTTTTGCTACCGATCATCGAGTGCAAATATAGTCTGCATTTTAGTTTAATAAAATTCCATAGCCTGTTTTTACATTTTGCTGACGGTTGTGTATTAATTTAGCCTCACTGTTAAATTTTCTCAAAAAACATTGCATGCCAGTTTCATACCAAATCACGAGCTTAGAGCAGTACCATGCGCATTACAAGAAAAGCGTTGAAGATCCCGAAGGCTTCTGGGCCGAAATAGCCTCACAATTTTATTGGAGAAAACCCTGGGATAAAGTACTTGAGTGGAATTTCCGCGAACCTACGGTGAAATGGTTCCAGGGCGGAAAGCTGAACATCACGGAAAATTGCCTCGACAGGCACGTGGCCCAACTGGGCGATTCGCCCGCAATTATCTGGGAACCCAATAATCCGAAGGAGGCAACACGTACCCTGACTTACTCAGAGCTTCTTTTTAAAGTGAAACAATTCTGTCACGTCCTCAGGAACAATGGTGTTAAGAAGGGTGACAGAGTTTGTATATACATGGGGATGGTACCGGAACTGGTAATCGCGGTGCTGGCCTGCGCACGTATCGGGGCGATTCACAGCGTAGTTTTTGGCGGATTCAGCGCACAAAGCATTGCCGACAGGCTACAGGACGCACAAGGTAAGTTTGTCATAACCTGTGATGGCGCTTTCCGTGGCAACAAAGAAATCCCGCTAAAGTCGGTGATTGATGATGCCCTCGACCGTTGCCCCTTTGTGAAGAAGGTGATTGTACTTACCCGTACAAAAACGCCTGTAAGTATGATTAAGGGTCGTGACGTATGGTGGGAAAATGAAATCAAGAAGGTGGAGAAACAAGGTAATCCTGATTTCCCCGCGGAAGAAATGGACGCAGAAGACATGTTGTTCATTCTGTACACCTCCGGCTCTACCGGAAAACCCAAGGGTGTGGTTCACACCTGCGGAGGGTATATGGTATATACTAACTACACATTCCTGAATGTGTTCCAGTACAAACCGGGAGATATCCATTTCTGTACAGCCGACATCGGATGGATCACCGGCCATAGCTATATTGTATACGGACCACTGAGCGCCGGGGCAACCTCAGTCATTTTTGAAGGTATCCCTACCTGGCCCGACGCAGGTCGTCTCTGGGAAATCACAGACAAATACAAGGTGAATATTTTATATACTGCGCCTACCGCAATCAGGTCGCTGATGAGCTACGGTACAGAACCCGTAACCCGCCACAAACTTGATTCGCTCAGGGTGCTTGGTACTGTGGGCGAACCAATCAATGAGGAAGCATGGCACTGGTACGATGAAAATATCGGGAAAAAGAAATGCCCCATCGTAGATACCTGGTGGCAAACAGAAACCGGGGGCATTATGATCTCTAATCTTGCCGGGGTTACACCTTCGAAACCTTCTTTCGCCACGCTGCCTCTTCCGGGAATTCAGCCGGCACTTATTGATGAAAAGGGAAAAGAAATAGCTGGAAATGGTGCCAGCGGCAACCTTTGTATCAAGTATCCATGGCCCGGAATGCTGCGAACTACTTATGGTGACCACGAACGCTGCCGCCTGAATTATTTTGCTACATACGATGACCTGTACTTTACGGGCGACGGATGTTTGCGCGATGAAAACGGCAACTACCGGATCACCGGAAGGGTTGACGACGTATTAAATGTGAGCGGTCACCGAATCGGAACTGCAGAGGTTGAGAATGCCATCAACATGCACACAGGAGTAGTGGAAAGTGCAGTAGTCGGTTTCCCCCACGAAATTAAAGGCCAGGGTATTTATGCCTATGTGATATGCAGCCAGGCGCTGGATGATCTTGAATTAATGAGAAAAGACATCAGCTCAACAGTGGCAAGGATCATCGGTCCAATTGCCAAACCCGATAAAATTCAGTTTGTAAACGGTCTGCCCAAAACGCGTAGCGGTAAAATCATGCGCCGCATCCTTCGCAAAATCGCTGAGGGAGAAATGCAAAATCTGGGCGATACTACCACCTTACTCGATCCAGGAGTGGTTGAGGAGATTAAGGGGGGGAAGATATAATTTGGTGAAAGGTGAGCGGTGAAAGGTGAGAATTATTAAATCCTCTCACTTCTCACGGCTCACCTTTCACTTTCTTATAATCACTTTCGTACCAGGCTGTATGAACGCATAAATTTCGTCCATGTCTACGTTTCGGAGCGAAACGCACCCTTGCGTCCAGTTGCTGTAATCATCTACCACAATGTTGTCGTTGGGGAATGTGCCATGAATTCCAATACCACCGCCGATTTTTGCAGACTTAGGTATTAATCCCCGGGCTTTGCGCTGGTTGAATTTTTCCCAGCTCTCTCTAGTGGGGTAGTTGAGCAATGCAATTTTGTTCCACCTGCTGTGAGGACGTTTGCTGGTGATCTGGAATGTACCTTCCGGTGTGTTGCGGTCGCCTTCCATCATTTTGTCGCCAAGCGATTTATTTCCAAATACAACAGGGTAAGTTGCATACCATCCCTTTGCATCGTAAACCTGCAGTTCATAGTCGGTTTTATCTACAATGATGTATACCGACCCAACCGGGTAGCTCGTAAATGCACGCTTCGTGGTTGTGCGTGAACTAACAGACCTGAATGCAAATAAACTAACAACAGTAATGACGAAAAGACCAACAATGAGTCTCCTGTTCATAAACGACTATTTATGTAAAGACGACCGAAAGCAAAAATAGTTTAAGAGTAAAAATCAATCAACAGGGGAACTGTAAAAATAACGGACCCGCCTGAGGATTATTTCCCTTTTTAAAAGTTTAACAAATAGGTTTTTAATACCTTCCTATGATGAAAATTCTCTTCTACCTGCTGCCGGTGTTTGCGGGTGTAGCCATCACCATACAGTCAGGCATTAACAGCCAGCTTCGTTCTGCCATTCAACATCCGCTGCTCGCGGCGTTCATCTCTTTTGTTGTTGGTACCATTGCATTGGCAATTCTGCTGATTTTCAGTAAAGAGGTGCTGCCTTCAATGGGTGAATACCCGAAAATAGATTGGTATAAATATACAGGAGGATTACTCGGAGCGTTCGTGGTAACCGTTACACTCATTTCCGTTGCACAGATCGGAGCAGGTAATATGTTTGTGCTGATAGTGGCCGGCCAGTTAATAACAGCGGTGCTGATGGATCATTTCGGGGTACTCGGAATGAAACCAAACCCCGTAAGTATACAGAAGATCTTTGGTATATGCCTGCTGATAGCCGGGGCGTGGTTGGTGAATAAGAAGTGAACTGCTTTGAGCGATGAAAAGTAAATAGTGAATTACCAGTTACTAAATCGTAGGCCGAGTGTATATGGTTTTTGATCGAGTGTGTTTTCAAACATGCTTTTTGCTGCATAGGAACCATATACAC
>JAFAGE010000037.1 GCA_023423015.1 Bacteroidota bacterium | reverse complement strand
ATTCAACACCATGGAAGCCTATATCGTTGCCGGATATCGTTCGGCTGTTGCGAAAGCAAAGAAGGGAGGATTTCGTTTTTATCGCCCCGATGACCTTGCAATCGACGTCATCAAGGGATTGATGGCCTCTGTTCCGCAACTGGAAAAAACACGCGTCGACGACGTAATCGTTGGCAATGCCGTTCCCGAAGCAGAACAGGGATTACAGGTTGGCCGCATCATCGCTGCCCGTGCCCTTGGTTTTGAAGTGCCTGGTATGACAGTTAACCGATACTGCGCATCAGGCCTTGAGACTATTGCACTTGCTACAGCAAAAATCAGGATTGGACAGGCAGATTGTATTATCGCAGGTGGAACGGAAAGCATGAGCCTGGTACCCACAGCAGGATGGAAAACGGTTCCTGCTTACAGTATCGCAAAAGATGAACCTGATTATTATTTAAGCATGGGCCTCACTGCTGAAGCGGTGGCTAACGAATACAAGGTGAGCCGTGAAGAGCAGGATGAATTTTCGTATCACTCGCATCGCAAAGCTATCGAAGCCATCAACAACGGATATTTTAAGTCGGGCATTCTGCCGGTAACTGTTGAACAGGTGTACGTAGACGAAAAAGGTAAAAAGAAAACACGGACATATGTAGTAGACACCGACGAAGGTCCCCGTCCGGATACCAGCACCGAAATACTTGCAAAACTAAAACCTGTTTTTGCAGCAAAAGGAACCGTTACCGCCGGTAATTCTTCGCAAACTTCTGACGGTGCGGCATTCGTGATCGTGATGAGCGAGCGCCTGGTCAACGAACTCGGTATAAAACCTATTGCAAGATTAGTGAGTTGTGTAAGTGCCGGCGTTCATCCGCGCCTGATGGGAATTGGTCCGGTAGAAGCAGTTCCCAAAGCATTACAGCGGGCCGGTATGAAAATTGGCCAGATTGATCTCGTAGAATTAAATGAAGCATTTGCGAGTCAATCAATTGCTGTTATACGCGAGCTGGGTTTAGATCCTTCTATCGTAAACATCAATGGTGGCGCCATCGCTCTCGGCCATCCATTAGGTTGTACAGGTTGTAAACTCACAATTCAATTAACTAACGATCTCAAACGATTGAACAAAAAGTATGGAATTGTAACCGCCTGTGTGGGCGGTGGACAAGGAATTGCAGGCGTCATCGAAAATATATCCTGATATATATATACTATTTATCTAATGACATGCGTTAAAAGGGCATACTAGCCTATCTCATACTGCAGACGTGCCGGAATATTCCGGCCGTCTCTTTTTTAAGCAGTTCGCTTTTTCCGTTTATTATACACCATTCACTATTATCGCCCTCCGCCCTCCGTCTTACGCCTTCCATCGCTCGGCCATGTCATATCGTTCTCCGCTCCCGTTCTCACTTCTTCTTCTTTAATCCATCGCAAATTTTACTCACTATGTATGGACCTTCGTAAATGAAGCCGGTCCAAACCTGCACCAGGCAAGCTCCGGCATTAAGTTTTTCGCGTGCATCTGCAGCAGTAAATATTCCGCCGGAAGCAATTATAGGCAGTCGGCCGCCAGTTTTTACGTGGATATATTTGATGATTGCAGTTGATTTTTCTTTCAATGGTCGTCCGCTTAATCCCCCGTTGCCAATCTCTTCAATTCTGTCGCGGCTAATGCGATCAAGTCCATCGCGCGAAACGGTGGTATTCGTTGCAACCAATCCATCCAATCCTATTTCCATTGATAGAGAGATAACGTCATCGATCTGCGCATAGGTAAGATCCGGCGCAATTTTCAGCAACAATGGTTTCGGTTGCGATTTCTGGCGATTGAGCGTTTGAAGATGGGAAAGTATTTTGTTAAGTGAATCTTTTTCCTGCAGTTCACGAAGTCCCGGAGTATTGGGGGAACTTACGTTCACAACAAAATAGTCTACGCAATCGAATAGTTCATTGAAACAGGCTTCATAATCCTTCCATGCATCTTCATTCGGGGTGGTTTTATTCTTGCCAATGTTTCCGCCGATAACAAGCGGGCTTTTTTTCTTCGAGCCTTCTTTCTGGTGTGCTAATCGCCATTGCCGGAGTCGTTCGGCCACAACAGCAACACCTTCGTTATTAAATCCCATCCTGTTGATGATCGCCTTATGCTCGGGAATGCGAAACAGGCGCGGTTTGTCGTTACCAACCTGAGGTTTCGGAGTAACTGTTCCTATCTCCACGAATCCGAAGCCCAGCATTTCAAGTTCGCTGAGGTAGCGGGCGTTCTTATCAAAGCCGGCCGCCAAACCAACCGGGTTGTCGAATTTTAAGCCAAAGCACGTTGTTTTAAGCTCGGCGGAATGCGTACTGCGCGAGGCAAACAGCGACCTGAACCCGGGAATTTTTCCTGCAGCCGAAAAGCAGTTCATTGAAAAATAATGCACTTCTTCAGGCGGGAACCAAAACAGGATGTTTCTTATGAAACGGTACATAGGCGACTAAGATACGATAGGCAGAGCAAGTCAGAGTTTCTCGAGCATTTCCACAACTTTTTCTCTTTTAAGAATCACGTAACCGATACGATCGTTGCTGATTCCATCTTTTAACTGGTAGCTGAATTCCAGCTGGTCTTCCTGTACAGTTGTTTCGAAATATTTGAATGAAATATTCGGGTACGATTTCAGCTCGTCGCCTATTTCGTATAAGTGGGTAGAAAGAATGAACAGTGAATTTCTGATCTTAATAAGCCCTTTTATAACAGTCGACGAACACTTCATAGCATCCTGCACATTTGTGCCTTTAAAAAGTTCATCAATCAGCACAAGCCATCTCCGGCCGTCGTTTATTTTGAGGATCGTTTTGCGAATGCGCTGTACTTCGTTAAAGAAATAACTTTCGCCCTTGATGATGTTGTCCACTACGTTGATATTGCTTAGCAGTCCGTCGAAAACGGTCAACCGCATTTCCTTTGCAGGCACGCCCATGCCGAGATGCGCGAGAAACACGGCAATTCCAACAGATTTGATAAATGTACTTTTGCCAGCCATATTCGCGCCGGTGAGAAATATGAAATTGGATTCAATATTCATATCCACGTCGTATGGCACGGGTTTAGGTAGCAGCACGTGAAACAATCCTTTTGCGGAAATAAATGGATGTTTTTCGTTACTGATTTCCGGGAGTGCGAATCCGAAGTTCTTAACTGCCATAGCCATCGAATACCAGGCATCAAGGCGCCCGAAAATGTCAATCAGTTCGTAAGTGGCATTCTTGTAGCTGTGCCTTATCTGGCGTCCGTAATAAACCGTTTCCTTCATGGTGAACTCCTTCGAAGGGCGGGCAATAAGTTCTTCTGCAATCGATCTGGCCATCAGGTCTTTACTTCGTTGCATAAATCTTCGAAGGGTAGGAGGGCTGTCGTCGTTATCGAACATCTCCACAAGCCTGGTCATGCCTTTCAGGAAATCTACGAAGTGGGTCATCGAATAACGGACCAACGAATAATCGGCGCTGTGAAAAAATTTATAACTAAACGCTTCCATCGAATTTGTCTTCGCTGGAATGGTGTCAATGCCGGTTTCATAAAACTTAGTGATCACCATGAGCGTTCCATTGGAAATGCTCACGGGCCATTCTTCTTCCCTTGAAAGAACTAACGATATAATGGATTGTGTTTCGCGGATCAGTTTGGCATCACTGAAAGGATTTTTGAAGAAACGAAATAGCCACTCTCTTCCTTCGCTCGTGCGGGTGAAGTTCAGCTTGTGAAAAACAGAAAATTCTTCTTCGCTGTGAAATACTGATAAGTCGTTGTATGTGGTTACGTCAATTTCCATCGGGCGTGCCTTATTTTACCTGAACGTCATTCCCTGTCAAATTTCAGCCTCTTGCCTTTCTCAGATTCATTCCATACACCATTTCCATAAACCAGGCGGCCATTTACAAACGTGTGTGTAATGCGGGCAGGAAAAACCATGCCTTCCAGCGGACTCCAACGGCATTTATAGTAAATGTTGCTGCGTTCTACAAATGTTGTTTGTGCAGGATCCACTATCACCAGGTCGGCGAAATAACCTTCCCTGATGAAACCCCGCTCACTGATATTAAAGCAGGTTGCCACTGCGTGACTCATTTTCTGCACTACTTTTTCAATAGATATGCGGCCTTCCTTTACGTAGTGTAACATCATCAGCAAAGAATGTTGAACAAGTGGCAGGCCGGCATGCGCCTTTTCATATGGCTCCTGTTTTTCTTCCCAGGTATGGGGTGCGTGATCGGTTGCTATCACATCGAGCCTGTCGTCGAGCAAAGCATTCCACAAAGCCTCTTTGTTGAAGGACGGTTTGATGGCCGGGTTGCATTTAATAAGATTTCCGAGGCGCCGATAGTCACCGCTGGTAAAGTGCAGGTGGTGAACGCAAACTTCTGCAGTGATCCTTTTATGTTGTAGTGGAAGAAAATTTCCAAACAGCTGCAGCTCTTTTTCTGTTGAGATATGAAGAATGTGTAACCGGCTGTCGTGCTTTTTTGCGAATTGAACCGCTACGAGCGACGATTCAAAACAGGCTTCTTCACTGCGGATGTCCGGGTGATCTTCAGCAGTGAGTGTGCCCTTTTCCCTTTTTATGCGCTCGAAATTGGCTTTTATGATACGTTCATCTTCGCAATGCGTGGCAATGAGCACTTCGCTGTCTTTAAATATTTTCTCCAGGGTCATGTAATTATCTACCAACAGGCCTCCGGTAGAGGATCCCATGAACACCTTTATGCCACATACGTCCTTTTTCTTTTCGTTTGTTTTCAGCACTTCTTCAATGTTCTCATTAGAAGTACCCATAAAAAAGGAGTAATTGGCCAGCGACGAGTTTTCGGCGATGGAGTATTTGTTTTCGAGAAGTTGTTGTGTGAATACGGGAGGCACGGTGTTCGGCATTTCCATGAAGGAAGTGACACCGCCGGCTACGGCAGCTTTCGACTCAGAATAAATGGTGGCCTTATGTGTCAGTCCTGGCTCACGAAAATGTACCTGGTCGTCGATGGCGCCGGGCAACAAATACTTACCCTCACCGTTAATTTCGGTGACTGCAGCTGACTCGTTGATCTGATCGCCGATCCTTTCAATTCTGCCGTTCCTGATGAATACGTCTTTTATGAGTGATTGGCCTTCATTAACAACAGTGATGTTCCGTATCAGGTAATTTTCCATATCTTGATTCAATAGCTATATGCCAGGTATGCAATTTATCGTAAAAATTCTCGGCAGCTTAGCCATTTTGTCTGTATCCTTTGATCTCTGCGCCCAGACTGTTCATCTTCCCCATGGCAGTAAGCACTCGGCTGTTATCGATCGGATAGAGATACTGCTGCAAAAAGACTCACTGCTGAATGTTTCAACGGCAAAGCCTTATAGCCGCAGGATGATTGTTGAAGTTGCAGAAAAAGCTCTATCCAACCCTGATCTGGTAACCCGTTTTTCTTCTATAGACCGCTATAATCTTCAGAGTCTGCTGATGAACAATTCCGAGTGGGTAACCGGTGACAAAGAAGGCTTCAGAAGCAGAAGACCACTTTTCAACACGTTTTACAAGACAAAAGCAAATTTCCTGGAGGTAGATAATAAAGATTTTTTCCTTGCAGTAAACCCTGTATTGCAAGTGAATCTTGCCAGGGAATCTGAAAATGATGAATTATTGTTTCTCAATGCAAGGGGAATAACTGTTCGCGGAATGATTGCCCGCCGGTTGGGTTTCTACACTTCAGTAATTGAAAATCTGGAGCGCGCACCCCGCTTTGTACAGGATCGCGTTTCGCTCCACCGGGCAGTACCGGGTGGAGGCAGGTACAATATCTTTCGCAATACCGGTTGGGACTATTCGGATGCCAGGGGAGGCATCACCTTCAATGCTGCAAAGTTTATCGACATACAATTCGCGTACGACCGGAATTTTATTGGAAATGGTTACCGCAGTTTATTTCTGAGTGATTTTGGATCAAACTATCTTTTTCTGAAACTGAATACAAGGATATGGAAGCTCAATTACCAGAATATCTTCATGGAATTGAGTCCAACGTTTTCACAGTTTGTTCGCGACAATGATATTCTGCTTCCCAAAAAATATGCTGCCATGCATCACCTCAGCATCAATGCTACAAAATGGCTGAACCTTGGGTTGTTTGAAGCAGTGATTTTCGGGCGCACAGATCATTTCGATTTTATGTATCTCAACCCTATCATGTTTCTGCGCACAGCGGAGAAGCAGAATAATAGTCCCGATAATGGATTTGTAGGATTTGATGCAAAGGCGAATATTGGCAGGTCATTCAAGTTATATGGTCAGTTGCTGTTCGATGAATTACTAATCAAAGAATTAAAAGCCGGCAACGGATGGTGGGGAAATAAATTTGGCGTACAGCTCGGCGGTAAATATGTAAATGCTTTTCGTATTGACAATCTCGACCTTCAGGCAGAGCTGAACCTGGCGCGCCCATATATGTATTCGTTTAAAGATTCCACTTCAAATTACAGCCACTACAACCAGCAGCTTGCGCACCCGCTCGGAGCAAACTTTGTTGAATTCGTAGGGCGCATACGGTACCAACCTGTTCCGAGGCTGACCACGGAAGCGCGACTAATTGCATTTAAGCAGGGAATAGATACGGGGTCAGCAAATTACGGTTCCAACATTTTTAAAACCTACACCTCGCGAGTTTCGGAATATGGAGTAAGTCTTCCATTTGGCGTAAGCTCAAATGGAGTCAACCTGAACCTTTCTGCCAGTTATGAAGTAAAGGAGAATTTTTTTGTAGACGCAACTCTACTCGTTAGGAGATATAAAGTGGAAAACGACATTGCACCCGTGCGAAACAGTTCAGTAATCGGTGCGGGCATACGCTGGAACATGAGCAAACGCGAGCATGATTACTAACCAGGATACACTAATCACCTTTCACCGCTCACCTTCAGATCATCCTTCAAAGATCAGCGAGAACACCACCATTTTTGAATTCAGCTGATCTATGGTATTGGAGAATTTCAGGCTTGCATCACGGACATGGCTATTCGAAATGCCATTGCTGATCTTGATTTCCGGCGAAAGAATAAAAACGGGGAAATAGAAGTTGAACCCGATACCCGCTTCTACACCAAAATCCATTTTCTGCAACTTAACCAGCTCTTCAGCTCTCTTGGAGCGGGCGTTTGAAGCTAGGTCATATTCCACTTTTGCGCCACCGAACATGTAAACTCTGAAATTGTTTATACGGTCGCTTCTGAATTTCAGGTGAACAGGAAGGCCAAGTAAGATAGATTCTATCTTCTTATTCATTATAGCCTGTTCTTCCTTTGCCGGATCAGGATATTTCAGGTGATATGTTAGATTCTTATACGAAAACAGAAGCTGGGGGAAGATAGCCCGTACTTCAAAACGTGGAGAGATGCGATACGTGTGGATACCGGATAAGCCGATACCACCGGCATTTTCGGGGTTGATCGCCATTACAGTATCACTCACCAGGAAGTTCGGATGATGATGCAGCTGGAACCTCGACATGTTATAAATAATTCCGATGCCGAGATAATACTTTTTGTCGTCGTGATTAGGCAGATTCAGCTCAGTCTGAGCCACCATTCGGGCAGGAATGGTCATCAGGGCGATAAACACGAACAGTCTTACACATTTGGTTTTCTTCCACAATAAATTGTACATATTCCTAAGCTCAGCCTTTTTAAATAGGTGTCCTTGAACCCAACTTGTTCTAAAATGTGTAGAAATGTTTCGCCTTCAGGAAATGCTTTAACTGATGAATGTAAATACTTATAAGCTTCAGGATTCTTTGAAAATATCTTTCCAAAAAATGGTGCGAGCCTGTTCATGTACAAATTGTAAAACGGCCTGAACACACCCACTGGTTTTGAAAATTCGAGTACTGCAATCATTCCTCCCGGAACCAATACCCGGTGAATTTCTGACAACCCTTTCTCGAGGTCTTCGAAATTCCGGACTCCAAAAGCCACCGTAACAGCATCAAACGTACCAGGGTCTTCATTTATTGCCTCGCTGTCGCCCTTTTCCAGTTCTATCTTATTATTTAACAACAGGTTGGCAATCTTTTTACGGCCAATCCGGAGCATGCCTTCCGAGATGTCTATCCCCTTGATTCTGGCGGGTTTAAGCATTCTGGCCATAAGAATGGCAACATCCCCGGTGCCGGTAGCCACGTCTAATATTGTTTGTGGCTGTATCGTCTTGAGTTGCGAAATGAGCTTTTTGCGCCAGCTTACGTCGATGCCTGCAGATAAGAAATGATTGAGAAAGTCGTACCGAACGGCAATGTTATCGAACATCCCTGCCACCTGTTCCTTCTTCGTCTGCCGGGAATTCCGGTAAGGAACCACCGTGTCATGGGAATATCTGGACATGGCGCAAAGATAAGTGAAAGAGAAAGAGAACTTAATTCATCCTTTTCCTGATGACTTTCTTCACTTCATCGGAGCAATGTTCAATAAAGGCATCGGTGATGCGCTCCATCTGGATGGCGTCAAGAGGCTTGGTCACAAAACCAGCGTTGTATTTACTCGCAAATTTTTTATCCTGCTCCAGGGAAGATGTGGTAAAACGGACGACAGGAACCTTGCTGAACCTGTCCATATTGCGGATGGTGATAAGCGTTTCCTTGCCGTTCATCTCAGGCATATTGATATCGAGGATGATCAAACAGGGGTCGGGGTCAAAACTATTCAGGCTCTTCAGGAATTCGATTGCGTCCTTGCCATTGTAGGCAGTAACGAGCTCCACATTCTGTGTGGAGGAAGAAAATGCGCTTTCAACAAATTCTATGTCATCCGGATCGTCATCTGCATACAATACCAGATGTTTTGGCAAGGGTGATAGTGTCATAGCCAGCCTTCTTTGACAGTTCAGTCGAATTAATAAATAAGCCTGTAAATACTAAAAAGCCAGATTGATCTCGCCCAGGTAAGGGTCCAGCACGGCTACATCTTCTGTGTAGTGAATCCGTTCAACCTTCTTACGATACTCGATGTAGTATATTTCCACGTACACCGATCTGAATTGATAAAGCAGCACCGTTTTAGTGCCTGCCCTTCGCTTCAGTAAGTAGACTCCTTCCGCATAAAGCAATTCGAGTTGCTCTCTTATCGTAAGGTGCGACAGATCAATCGTTGTCATAATTAACGCGTAGCAATGTACATGTATTTACCCTCTGAAACGCCTGCTGGTGCAGAAAAAAAATTACACATTACAGTCATTACAGGTAAACTCTTAGCTAAGTTATGTCAATCCTCTTAGACTTGAAAAGCTGGCTACATGGCAACGGCAGGTTCTGCGCGACTGTTTAGCTGTGTAACGGTTTTTTTCTTCTTCTTTTTCTTCCCGATCCACAGATACACGCCCGTAACAGGCAAAGAAGCGGCAATCAGGCTTGCAAAAAACATGAGAATCTTCCCAGGCAAGCCGATGATTGCACCGGTGTGCAGGTCATAGTTCATGCGAATGATCTTGTCTGCAACTGCCGCGTCATTAAATCGGCCATAAATACTCTCTGCCGGAAGTTCCTTGATATTATATTGATCGAAATAGCGGTAATCAATCTGCCAGTAGGTCTCCGGATCCGGATTAACATTGGCTGCAATAGGCGAAGAGGCTGATTCCGGAGGATGTACTTCAAGAACTTTCGCACCCGGATGCTCAGCTTTCATTATTTTCCATACCACGTCGATGGCTGGTTCACTCAGTTGTGCTATCCTGGTGGTGTCGGACAACGGTTCCTGGTAAACGAGCTGCTTTTCCCCGCCCGAAACTGAATAAAGCCCTTTCGCAAACCATTGGAAGCCCCAAACCAGACCTGTAAGCGCGAGTATAATGCCCAGCCAGGTCATATAAAATCCAAGCACATTATGGAGGTCGTAATTGACACGCTTCCATCTTGCGTTGAACCGGATAGTAAAACGTTGCTTTCGGGCTGCTTTGTTACGCGGCCACCAGAGTATCAGGCCGCTGATCATCATGATCACAAACACCAGCGTTGCATAGGCTACGATTGGTTGGCCAATTTCTGGAGGCAGCCACAAATAGTAATGTCCCAACAGCACCTGCCTGAAAAAATCGGTGTCCATATTTTTCACTTTCAATACCTGGCCGGTATATGGATTAAGGTATACTATGTAGTAATGTTCGTTAGGCTCAAACTGGTAAAAAATCGCCTGCGCTGCTTTGTCTTTCGTTTCATACAACACTGCGTGCAGGTGCTTGTCGGGAAGTGTTTTTACGGCGACGTCTTGCAAAATTGAAGGCGCCAGGAATTCCTGCTGGCGCTCTTCAACAAATCTGTACGATTGGGTGGCGTCTTCAATTTCCCGCTGGAAGGCAAGTATACAGCCCGTGATTCCCAGGAAAACTATTATCGCCCCTGATATCAATCCCAGCCAAAGGTGCACCCATATTACTGCCTTCTTGAATTTCATTGTCCGAATTTATATGCCAGTGTAAGCCTCGTGTTTATGCCCGGCTCAGTTTGCCAGTAAAATATATCTCCATATGGCGCGCCTGAGTAAAGATACTTGTTGGTGATGTTATTCACGTTCAGGTGAACGCCGAAGTTATTGGTGGTATATGAGATTCCTCCATCAAGCCTGAAGTAATCGGGCAACGAGTTTTCGGAATTGTCGAAGATATACCACGATGATCTTCCCGACTGATACTGATAACCAAGCGAAAAGCGCAGGCCTGCCAATTTTCCATCAGAAATCTTGTAGCTCAGCCATGTATTGTGCAAATGTTTGGTTGCTCCTGCAACCTGGTTGCCTATTACTTTTGGATCACTGTCTTTGGTGATTATTGCCTCTGTGAAAGCGTAATTAATTACAGCTTCGAAGTTCCTTGCCAGCTGGCCCTTGATGTCAACTTCTACCCCTTTTGTTCTTTGCTGACCGGTTTGTCTTTGAAATGTAAACTGGCCGGTTACGGGATCAGGATGCTCGAGGTCGGTGGTAAGTACATTATTACGCGTAATCTGGTATGCTGATAATGCCGCATTCCATCTTCCCCTGAAGAAATCTTTCTTGATACCTGCTTCCAGGTTTTCGCCTGTAATCGGGTCAAAGCTCTTACCCTGCCAGTCGGCGCCGAAGTTGGCAATAAACGCCTGGTCGTAAACAGCATAAATTGCGGCACTGTTGTCGATCGAATAGCTAACGCCAACACGTGGGGTAAACTTTCCATCGTCGGCATTACCACTGTAGGGATTCAGATCCTTGTTTACAGTATATCTACCGGCAAGGGTCAACCGAAGTCGGTTGTCAAGGAAGCCGAGTTCATCCTGTGCGTAAAATGAACTATAAGCATTGTTGTATCGAACTCCACGTTCACGAATGTTTAGCGACCTGTCCCAGACCGGGATGCCCGCCGCAGGTACCACGCCATAAACGGGTTTGTAGATGTTGAACGTTGAGTCGCCAAGTGAAGCTCCCTGGTTAAAGTCGGCATAATAATCTTTATGACCCATATCCACACCAAACAGGATTCGATGTCTTACCTGGCCCGTATTCGTTTCGCCATTGATGAAGATCTGACCAGTTTTGTTTGTTCCCAATGCGTCCCATATAGATATTCCACGCTGCATCAAACTGTCGTTTGTTGAAGAAATATATGTTGGCCAGAGACTTTGCCCTGTAAGTGTGTACTGGAAGTAACCAAGTTGTGCATTCAGCTTCCATGAATCGTTAAAACGATGCTCAAAGAATGCCATGATGCTGTTGTCTACGATTTCCGATGGATCGAGATTGGATTCTGCGATGGTGAAGTTTTTTGGCAGGTCGGCATAGCCTCTTCTTGAGAATGAGTAATTACTGCCAATTACATTCATCTGGGAGAACTGCCTGGTGTATTCAAGAGTCAGCGAGGTTTTATCGTCGATCAGGTATTTCAAAACCGGAACAATGGAGTACCTGTTGTTGTATTCGAAATCACGGTGCGAACCTTTCAGTTGCCCCATAATATTCAGGCGATATAGCAATTTGCCATCTGATGACAATTTTCCATCCAGGTCTAGGGTGGTCCGATATAAGTCGAAACTTCCAAGCGAAAAGCTTACTTCGCCTTTGTTGATGCCGGTTGGCTTTTTGGTCACTACATTATAAAATCCACCGGGCTCACCGTTCGACAACATAAAGCCAGCCGGACCTTTTACGAATTCTATTCGGTCGATCATGCTTACATCTTCCGTCAATGGTCCCCATGGCATTGCCACGTTCATTCCATTGCGGAAGGCGGTGATCTGGCTTCCTCTCATATTAATGTAGGCGTAATTGTCCCAATGTTCAAGCTTTTGCGCGCCGCTTACATTTCGCTGAATGCCCTCAAGCATATCGAAAGATTGCTGGTCGGTAATTAAACCTTTCGTAATCACCTGTATATTTTGCGATAGTTCCAGGATGGGAGTGGTAAGGCGCAGTGAAGGCGACACGTTGCCGCTCCTGAACTTACGGTTGCTGGTTACCACAACCGTTGCCAGCTCTTTAGCCGATGCGCGCAACCGGATTATTAAAGGTGAAACAGTATTATTATTTACTTCAACATCTGCGGATATTTTTTCCATGCCGGCATAGGTGAACTCAAGGGTATATGAGCCCGGTGTGAGTTTGCGAAATTCGAAACTCCCGTCTTCGTCGGTTAAAGTAGCGCGATTCGTACCTTTTATCAGCACGGTTACCTCTGCAGCGGGGCGATTATCTGTGGTTGTTACAGTACCGCGAATGATACCGCTTCCCTCAATAGGGTCATTCGCCATTATGCCGATCGAAATCAATAAAAATGCAATGAATGCAGCCAGTTTGTACATAGTTCCTGTTTAGATGATTTTTCCGGTTGTAAAAATGAATGGAATCAGGGCCAGGATGTTTTCTATATAAGTAAAACCGTTTGCGGAATGCGAAACTTTAGCAAATGGGAAATCTTCCCACGCATAGCAAGCTGTTCCCGAAAAGGGAAAAATTCCAAATAATCTTGTTTGCAAACAGATGGTACTCAATTATGTACATGTTGGCACTTGCTTCGATTAGTATGGCACGAATCAATTCGCCATGAAACACTATATCCGTATCCTGATCATCATCCTTCTCCCGGTAGCTCTTAAAGCTCAAACTGTTCTCAACATCAACGAAAATTCGGTGCTAGGACCTGGTCAGTGGGGCAATCAGTTTAACAACTATGTAATCAATATTAAGGATGGTATAACTCTTACCATTAATAACGATGTATACTTTTCGAATGTAACCATCAACGGTGGCAATGTGGAAGTACATAAAAGACTTACATACTGGGCTCCCGGAACTTTCAACAATGTAAATGTTACATTCAGGAGCAACGGATCGCTGGTAACCGCAGGTTCTATGAAACTGGATAATTCGGAGTTTACTTTCCTCGGTAGTTCATCGGCTATCATCTACACATCGATGGAATTGATCAGCAGCAAAATCGTTCTCGACGATAGATCCAGCCTGGAAATGACCAGTGGTACCTTCAGTATGAAGAATAATAGTAAAGTAGTTGTTGGTAACGGAACTGTGAACAGCACTGCTTACATCCGCTTCAACGGTGGTAATGTTTACGAATACGATAATTCTTACATTACAATTGCAAACTATAATAATTACTATTTCAACTGGCAGAGTTACAGGGCTGTTGCATACAACAGGAACATCAATACTTTGAACAATAATCTTAACTGTAACGCGCCGGGTAAGAACAATTGTTCCGCTCCTAATGTTTACGGTCCTTCAACACTTGCTCCTGCAGGACTTTCTTCAGCGGCTATGCTTCCTGTTAAACTCTCTGCATTCGGTGTAAAGTCGGTAAGCAATACTGCCGAAATTACCTGGACCACAGATGCGGAAATAAACGCGAGCCATTTCGAAATTGAAAGAAGTACCGACGGTCAGCAGTTTGCTAAAGTTGGAACAGTGAAGTCGAATGTGAACACTAACTATGTTTCTACATATTCATTCAACGATGTTCTGAAGATTTCAGGCAAATACTACTACCGCCTCAAGATGGTTGACCAGGACGGTTCTTTTGAATATTCTCCGATCAGGGCAATAAATGCAGTAGGTACATTAACTATGAATGTTTATCCTAACCCTACTACTGATTACTTTGTAATTCAGACTGCAAACAATACAGAAAAGCTGAACATCGAAATATACAACCTGAATGGCCAGGTGGTAAAGAGACAATCCGGCAATGCAAACACAGTGGTTTCTGTAGGTAACCTGGTTCAGGGAACATATGTGGTGAAAGTAAACGGTCAGTCGCTGAAGCTCGTCAAGAAATAAGTTACCTTTGATGTTTGTTTCCCACGCGATGAACATCAAATCTGCCGAATACCTGGTTAGTAGTCCTGATCTTACCCTGTGCCCGAAGCCAGATAAACCTGAGTTTGCCTTTATCGGAAGAAGTAATGTCGGCAAGTCTTCACTGATCAACATGCTCGCGGATAATCAGAAATTAGCCAAAACATCGGGAACGCCAGGTAAAACTCAACTTCTCAATCACTTCATCATCAATGGCTCCTGGTATCTTGTTGACCTGCCGGGATATGGATTCGCAAAAGTGTCGCAGAATGCCAGGAACAGGTGGCAACAAATGATCGAGAATTACCTGCGGAAGCGTGAAAACCTGGTGAATGTTTTTG
>JAFAGE010000334.1 GCA_023423015.1 Bacteroidota bacterium | reverse complement strand
GTTAGTATGCGAGCTATATTTTATTCTCAAAGCGATCCAACACGATTCAGTCACTTTATAGTCAAATGACACATCATTCCATTTTCCGTCTGCTGTGACTACGGCAGTGTCTACCGGCACCCCATTCACAAGGAGTTCTACGGGAACTGTTCGCGTCTCCTGTATTCTTGAACGTTCAATATGCCAATGAGGTTGCTCGTGTTCGGAACGGGCAGCAATTTGTTTTGAATATTCATCCTGCTTCTCGTCGAGATATGCTGCAACGCGGGATCTGATTTTAACAGGTTCGCTTTTTTTCAACTGAACTTCGCTGCTACCAGTACCTGCTTCGCGATTGTTGACGAAAAAGTCGACAATGTGCGACTTTCCTTCCGATACATAGCTCCTGCCCTTCTTAATTGCGTCGATATATGATGAGAAGCTCATGTTGCCGGAAAGTGGTTTGAAATAGCTTCTTGCCAGGCCAACACGTTCATCATAAATACACGGGAAGTCTGTTTCACCGCTTAAGCGGGTGCGATATCCACTGTTTAGCGTGTGGTAGTACATATTCATTTCCCAGCCAAATGGTGTGTCGCCGGCACTGTAAAAATCAACGGCATTTTTGGTAACAGTAACGATGTATTCATTTGCACCGATGTTGTCCATTTTGGGAACAACATAATTGAGAACTTCCGTTGTTGGTTCTATGGGCTCCAATCCCCATCCTGAATGTGCATAGCCGGTAACACCTCCCTGCGACTTTGCCCATTGTAATACCGGTAACGTCCAGCTCGGCCAGTCTTCAATAACTTTTGTGTTCGGATAGTCGTCTTCACGCAGATTTAGCAAAACAATGTGGCCGGCATGTGAAGACGGGAAACCCGATACTTCAATATCGTAGCGCATCACATTGTTGCGGGTAGACATCTCGCTGGTATTGCCGGTAAAAAATTGTTTCTGGTGATACCAACCGGGTCCCCAGGTAAGTACTGCTGCCAGGTTTAAATCTTCTCCCAGCTGCTGGCGCCACATATCTTTTGGTAACACGCCCTGCTCGGGGGTTTCATAATGAGAACAGCCGGCCGCATGCACGTGATGGTCGGCGCTGTACCAACCTTCAGATGCCAGGTTAATCCAGCGTTTTAACTTAAATGCAGCACGCATTGAATTTTCTCCCGCAGGTACCAGCAATTTTTGTTGTTGCGGTATATATTCCGGTCCGCGGGTGAACAATACATTGTATTCTCCGGGAGGAAGGTACACGTGCTCACCGTTGGTGCGGTATACCTGGGGTTGAAAAAAGAAATCAGGAAATTCATCTTTACTCGCCAGGCGTTTTGCCGGCAAAGGATAGATGCCGCGCAGGTGTTTTGGATAATAGCGGAATTCCCTCGCCGCAATTTTTTTCCGGTAGTTGATAGCCTGGTCGTTTTCATTACCTTCTATCAAACTGCGTTCAACGCCATCTGTAAAGGTGAATGAAGCCATTGCCGGTTTGCCGTCGGCATCAGCGATATCTAATATCACCTTAGCCGGTGATTCAATATCAAATAGTATGTTGATGGTATTTCTGAAGCCAATGTCCTGCGATCCTTGCCCAACGTTAAAGCCAAGCTCAGCTTCGCGATCACCTGCGTCTTTACTGTATATCTGCAGAATTACATATTCCAGTAACTGGCCGGAAAGATTGGGAAGCATTGGCCGCGACCGATACATGGAAAGTTCAAGAAAACTATTCTGAATCTGGCCTGGTGAAATGTAGTTCTCCTGTTTTGCTCTCGGTGCCGATGTTGATATGTGGTATAGCGGCCTTGCGTTTTTACTTTCTGCTTCGAGCCTTGCTGTGGTTCCTGCTTCATTGTGCACTTTTACGAGGAAGGTTTTCCAACCGTTTTGCATCAGTTTTGCTTTTGCAGGTCCTTCTATCACTTTTACACGCGACTCAGGATTGATGTTGACCATTGCAAGACAATAGGGATCCAGAATTTTCTGAATATGCCGTGCAGTTGATGCATTAAAAGGAAGTTCTTCAAGCGCGGCTACTTCTCGTGCATCTTCAGGCTGAAGCGGACTTCCCAGGAATTCCAGTGCTTCCTGTAGGCGGATTGCATGCGAAACCAATGGCTGGGTTTCGCCGGCAGCAACAAGAGGAAGCTTTTGTTGCTGGGCAAGCAGCCTGCAACATGACAAGCAGAAGATAAGCAGTAAGGACTTGAGCATAAGCTTTGCCGGCAGCTGACTATTTGTTTACCGGCACAAATGAATGTACAAAATACCCTAGATTCGGGAAAAAGGCAGAACATGAAAGTGAGAACTTTTTTTACAACGATCGCTATACTCGTTTGCACTTCAAGTGTATCGGAAGCCCAGCAGCCGATTGCCCTCCATCCTGATAACCCGCATTATTTCCAGTATAAAGGAAAACCACTCCTCCTGGTTACATCCGCGGAACATTACGGAGCCCTGCTTAATCTTGACTTCGACTACAATAGATATTTTGACGAGCTCGCATCCGAAAGAATGAACTTGACCCGCACGTTCACAGGTGTGTATTGCGAACCACCGGGAGCGTTCAACATCGGCAACAATACACTCGCGCCCCTGCCGAACCGGCTGATTACTCCATGGGCAAGAAGTTCCGAACCGGGATACAAAAACGGAGGTAACAAGTTTGATCTCACTCAATGGGACCCGGCCTATTTTGAACGCCTTAAATCATTTATGCAGGAGGCGGATAAAAGAGACATCATGGTAGAGTTTACCCTCTTCTGCCCTTTTTACGAAGACACAATGTGGGTATTTAGTCCCCTGCACCCTTTGAACAACGTAAATTCCACGCCAGACATTCCGCGCACAGATGTTTACACGACTGATAAAAGCGGGAAACTGTTCGAAATTCAAAAGGCTTTGGTACGTAAGTTGGTGACAGAACTCAATGGTTTCAACAACATTATTTTCGAAATCTGCAACGAACCATATTTTGGTGGAGTTACAATGGAATGGCAGCACGCAATAGCCGACGTGATCATTGATGCTGAAAAATCCTTACCGAAAAAACACCTGATATCGCAGAACATTGCAAACGCTACTAAGCTGATTGAAAATCCGCACCCGAATATTTCGGTCTTCAATTTTCACTATGCCTATCCACCTGTAGCCGTTGCACAGAACTATCATCTTAATAAACCCATCGGCGACAATGAAACAGGATTTAACGGATCAAGTGATTCCATTTACCGTTTCGAAGGGTGGCGTTTCATGCTCGCAGGTGGAGCGTTATATAACAATCTTGATTATTCTTTTACTCCAGGGCACGAAGCGGGCGACTATAAGTACAACGATAAAACACCGGGTGGCGGAAGCGATGCTTTGCGAAAACAACTTGGTTATCTGAGAAAATTTATGGAACGATTTAACTTCCTGAAGATGTCGCCCGACTCGTTGCTGATTGATCCGGAGCAATCAAAAAACATCCGGTACAATGCTATCAGCGAGAAGGGAAACCAGTATGCGGTTTATCTGCTTGATTTGCATTCTTCTTCATTGACGCTGAATATACCCGATGGCAGGTATGAAGTACAATGGATGCATCCGCTCACCGGCAAATATGAAAAAGCGCGAACTGAAAAATCAACAAATAACCGGCTCACGCTTGAAGTACCGGCATACAAAGAAGATCTTGCTTTGCGAATAGTGAAAAAAAACTAGGATTTATTTAGCACGTTGCGCGGCAATATATGCCTGCACTTCTCCTACGGGTGCCAGCCAGATTCCATTTGCAGGATCTTTTGCATACTCAATTAATTGCCGGAGCATGCTGATCCTGGTAGTCTGCGAACCATCTTCACCCATTTCATGTCCTGCGAGGAGCAACCAATCACCATGTCCCCTGGCGCCTTCTATGAATGTTTTAATTTGTTCAAAAGTTTTCCCGTCCATTTCTCGTCCTGCCAGTTGTGCAAAGTCGCAGAACATGGGATCGTTATCCATCTCTTCAAACCATCCACGTCCGCTTGCAAACAATTCAGCAACCAGGGGAACATAACTTTTCAGCGTTTTACCACGTCCCACATATTTTTGGCCACATGGATATGCAAAATGCGTAGGCGCAACTCCCAATGCTGCTTTTATTGAATCGTTTGCTGCGAGCAGGTTTTGCCGCATTGTTTTCAACGTCATGTTTTCAAGTTCGTTTCCTTTGCCTACCCATGCATAGTTTCCGCTGCATGGGTGTGTATTGGAGTGGTTACCGATTTCATGGCCACTCTGCACGGCTTTTTTCCATCCTACCAGCCGCTCGTTCATGGGACCAATACTTAAGTAGAAGGTCGCTTTTACGCCATATTCATCCAGCATTGGAATTCCTGCGTCTACCTGGCTGAGGCGTGCATCGTCGAAACTGAGGCTGATGGCCATCTTTTTACCGTCGGGCCATGTTATTGGTTTGACGCGTTCAGTTGTTTGTGCAATGGTAAGATTCGTAGCAAGTATCAAGAATACCAGTACTATCACAATAAATTTTCTCATGTTCGGAGCATATTGATTAAAGTACAATTTAACGCACGCATCGCTATATTCGCAACATTCTGTTTAATGATTGCTGAATAAGTCTGCATGCGAAAAAGTATTGCCTCGTCACGCTGGTACCGTTTGATCCCTGTGGTGTTTATCACGTACAGCCTGGCTTATCTTGATCGGGCAAACTTTGCCTTTGGTGTTGCAGGCGGCATGGCCAGAGACCTCGGCATCGATGCTGCGATGTCTTCTTTGTTAAGCTCGTTATTCTTCCTTGGATATTTTTTCTTCCAGATACCTGGTGCCCACTACGCCGCCAATAAAAGTGCAAAGAAGCTGGTTTTCTGGTCGTTGATTTTTTGGGGCGCACTGGCAACGGCCACGGGCATCGTGCATGATGTGCAGG
>JAFAGE010000326.1 GCA_023423015.1 Bacteroidota bacterium | reverse complement strand
TCGGCAGCGTCAGATGTGTATTAGAGTCAGCTGCAAAACATCTCAACCTGGGCCGGCTTTTACTGTAGGAATTATAGGAGATGGGTGTCGAAGAGGGTGAGCTCGACGAGCACGGCTATGTATATGCAACCATTCCTTCAACCGTATCTCACAATGTTCCGGTAATTTGTTTCTGCGCTCACGTAGATACTTCGCCGGATTCGAGTGGACAGAATGTGAAGCCCATTGTTCATAAAAGATACCAGGGGCAGGATATCATATTGCCCGATGACCGGGCTGTTGTGGTTACCACACGCGAGCATCCTTACCTGTTGGAAAAAATTGGAGACGATATCATAACTGCATCAGGAACCACCTTGCTTGGCGCCGATGATAAAGCCGGGGTGGCAGTGATTATGGATATGGCTAACTTTTTTATGAAGAACAGCCAGGTGAAACACGGAAAGATCCGCATATTGTTTACGCCAGACGAGGAAATTGGCAGAGGTGTAAACAAGGTTGATATAAAAAAGCTTGGCGCTGATTTCGGATACACGCTTGATGGTGGTGAATTGGGATCGTATGAAGACGAAACCTTTTCTGCCGACGGGGTGAAGGTGACTATAAATGGAATTAGCACGCATCCCGGCGACGCAAAAAATAAAATGGTAAGCGCCATTAAGCTTGCCGCGAAATATATTTCATCACTACCTAACGACCGCTTATCTCCCGAATCTACATCGGGCCGCGAAGGATTCGTGCATCCTGTTCATGTTGCCGGTTCCGTTGAACAGGCAACGGTAGAATTCATCATCCGCGATTTTGACACGGCTATGCTTGAAAAATATGAGCAGTTTTTGAAAGATCAGCTTGATGCGCTCGTGAGTGAGCATCCGGGTGTTACTGCAACATTTGAAAAGCACGAACAATATCGCAACATGAAAGAGGTTGTTGTTCAGCACCCTCGGGTATTTGAATATGCGAAGAAAGGAATGGAGCGCGCCGGCGTTGTACTGAAGGCAGGCAGTGCGCGCGGTGGAACAGATGGATCAAGGCTCTCCTTTATGGGTTTACCCTGTCCCAACATCTTCACCGGCGAAATGGCATTTCATGGTAAACACGAATATGTAAGCATCCAGGACATGCAAAAGAGTGTGGCTACCATTGTGCATCTGGCGCAGGTGGCGGCGGAGCAGTGAAGGGATTGGCTGGCGTCAGGTGGCAGACGGGCTCCGCTTCCTCCCGATATCCTCAAGGATCCTCACCGCATGTTCGCGGGAGTTTTCAATAAACCAGACATGTGTGTTCATACCACCGCAAACAACTCCTGCGAGATAAACATTGGGCAGGTTCGATTCCATTGAATCAGGATCATAGGTTGGTTGCAGTAATTCGTCTGCTGAAAGTTCTATTCCCGAGCGACGCAGAAAATCAAAATCGGGTTGATAACCTGTTGCAGCAATCACAAAATCGTTTTCAATTGTTACCTTTCCTGCGGGTGTGAGTAAATCAACTTCGTTCTCGCGGATTTCCGTAACACAGGTGTTAAAGTATGCTTTGATGCTTCCTTCCTTTATCCTGTTTTCGATATCTGGCTTCACCCAATACTTAACACGTTTTCCGATGCCTTCACCTCGTGTTACCATGGTTACATCTGCGCCTTTGCGGTAGGTTTCAAGCGCAGCATCCACAGCAGAATTCATTGCTCCCACCACCAGCACCTTGTGCGTAGCATAAAAATGCGGGTCTTTGTAATAGTGAGTAACCTTTGGTAATGTTTCACCGGGAATGTTCATCAACACAGGGATGTCATAGAAACCGGTGGCAATAATGATGTATGTGCAGCTATAATTGTTTTTTGACGTTTCAATTCGGTACCCGCCTTCATCTTTCGTGAATTGCAAAACTCTTTCCTGCAGATGTATCGGCAACTTGTTAGACACCGCAACGCGCCGGTAATATTCCAGCGCTTCGGGCCGTGTAGGTTTTATATTGTTTGAAACAAATGGAATGTTTCCAATCTCCAGTTTTTCTGAAGTGGAAAAGAAAGTCATGTTCGCAGGATAGTTGTACAACGAATTAACAAGACATCCTTTTTCAAGAATGAGAAAATTCAATTTCAATTTCAATGCTTCCAATCCACAGGCAAGTCCTATCGGTCCACCTCCGATAATTATCAGGTCATATTTGTTTTTTGACATGTATCACTTCGCTCTTTGTAAGTTATCAAAGTTAGTAGTACTTTCAGCAAAACTACTGCAATGAGTTACCTTCTTGATTATTGGTGGGTGATCCTGCTACTGATCATTCTTTTCACGGGTTTAAAAACTATCAACCAGGGTACTGTAGCTGTTGTTACGGTGTTCGGAAAATATCAGCGCGTTTTGCTACCGGGGTTACGTCTCATGATTCCGTTCATCGAGCAGATATACAAACGCATCAGCATTCAAAACAGGTCGATCGAAATAGAGTTCCAGGCGGTAACCGCCGACCAGGCGAATGTGTATTTTAAAAATATGTTGCTCTTTGCTGTGCAGAACGCGAACGAAGACACCATCAAGCGGGTTGCATTCAAATTCATCAACGAACGCGAGCTGATGCAGGCGCTCACGCGAACAATCGAAGGCACGGTGCGCTCGTTTGTGGCCACAAAACGCCAGGCAGAAATACTTGCTCTGCGCAGGGAAATAGTTGAATATGTAAAAGGTCAGATAGATAATCTGCTTGAAGACTGGGGATACCATCTTCTCGATCTGCAGATCAACGATATCACGTTCGACAAAGCGATCATTGAATCCATGAGCAGGGTAGTGGCGAGTAACAACCTGAAGGCTGCTGCTGAAAATGAAGGCCAGGCATTACTCATCACCAAAACCAAGGCTGCGGAAGCCGACGGAAATTCCATCAAAATTGCTGCAGAGGCGGAACGTGAAGCAGCGCGATTGCGTGGCCAGGGCGTGGCGCTGTTCAGGCAGGAGGTGGCGCGGGGTATGACAGAGGCCGCCGAGCAGATGAAACAGGCGAACCTCGACACAAATGTGATCCTTTTTAGTATGTGGACAGAAGCGATTAAGAATTTTGCAGAGTACGGCAAGGGGAACGTTATCTTTCTTGATGGTAGTCCCGATGGTATGGAACATACTATGAAGCAGATCCAGGCGATGATGGTTAAACAAAGTGGAACACAAATGCCGATCCGTTAGAAGATCAGTTCATGATCTTCGTTGCGCCTGTTCGGGAGCCGCTTTTTATTGAAAAAATAAAAGATCAGGCTGATGGTGATCGAAAGAACAGCAAGAAGAATAATCATGTCGCGGAAATTGTATATCGCCAGGTCTAGTGGCGACGGAAACCAGCTGAAAGTTCCGATGAATGATTCAGCCGCCTGGTTTGTATTTTGCCACTGGCGTTTCGACATCTGCATAATCTCATCGAGATAAGTGGGATCACTGAAGCGGCTATAAATGTATCCATGCACACTCACAAGCAGCGCGGCAATGATGCTTGCTACAATTCCGGTAGCTCCCAGCGACATCCATTTCATTGCAGATCGTTTGCAATAATGATTCAGCGAAGCCCAGAGAACAGCTACAATACTGCCAAAGAATACGAGGAGGAATAAAAGATTGGCGGTAAACGTATGTGGAAGAAAGCGGCGCAGATATGTGCCCCCGATCAATATTCCGGAGATGATCAGGCCGGTGAAGAGACCTGTAACTACAGCTTTTCTCATAGAAATTGACGTTACTGGTGTCTTTAAATATATGAAATATCTTAACAAATTTGCCAAGATTTTTTTGTAATCTTTACACCTTAAAAAATACCCCCATTAAATGAATTGGTTTTTCCTTCAGATCGATACAACTGCAGCAGCGCAGGCGGCAGCGGGAGTATCGGGGCAAGAGCAACAGATCAGTATTATGGACCTCCTTTCCAAAGGTGGTATTCTGATGATCCCTCTTGCTTTGTTGCTTGTTGTAGCCATCTTTGTGTTTATCGAAAGACTACTATACATCCGGAAAGCTTCTAAGATCGAAGAGAATTTTATGAATATCATCCGCGATAACATCGTCACCGGCAATGTTACAGCGGCCCGCTCCATGGCAAAAAATACCAACAATCCCGTTGCACGGATTATTGACAAGGGAATTCAACGTATCGGGAAACCTATCGATGCCATCGAAAAGAGTATGGAAAATGTGGGAAAGCTCGAGATGTACAAGATGGAGCGCAATCTGAACATCCTCTCGCTGATTGCCGGTATCGCTCCGATGTTCGGATTTCTTGGAACCATCATCGGGATGTTTCAACTCTTCTTCCGCCTCGCTTCTACCGGCGAATTCACCATCCAGTCGATGGCCGACGGTATTTATACAAAACTGATTTCATCTGCCGTTGGTCTCATCATTGGTCTGCTCGCATACATCGCTCACAATTATCTGAATACGCAGGTAGACAAAACGGGCAACAGAATGGAAGTGGCCAGTGCAGAATTTGTAGACATTCTCCAGGAACCAACCCGATAAAACGTTTTTAATCCGGCGAAAACCATCAACCCTTTATCATGAACATCAGAAGAAAATTCAGGTCGCACGCTGAAGTGCACACCGGGCCGTTAAACGACATCCTGTTCATCCTGCTGATGTTCTTCCTCATCGCCGCTACATTGGCCAACCCGAATGTGATCAAGCTTTCGAACCCGAAAGCAAAGGGCGACACCAAAACGAAGCAGAATGTGGTGGTGAATATCGACCTTCAAAAACACTACATCATCAACGGTAAGCAGGTTCCACTGGAAGAACTTAAGACTTCCCTTCAACCTCTTATCATGAAAGACTCTGTGAACGCCACCGTTGCCATTAATGCAGATAAACAGGTTCCGGTGGATGAGGTGGTCGCAGTAATGCGGGTAGCCCGGGAACTGGGAGCACGCACCGTGCTGATGGTAGACAAGAATCCCTAAGTTTGCCTGGAGAGTGCTATGGCTTACGCAAGTATTGCTCTCGCCATCCGGTCTTTTCCCTGCATATCTTTTTTCACGGCCACATCTGTAAATCCTTTGCTGCGAAACAAGTCTGCTGCACCGGCTGCAAAAGACTCGTGCAACTCAACATATACAACGCTGCCGGGTTTCATAACCTCTTTCGCATAATCCCCGATCGCGGAATAAAATTTCAGAGGGTCTTCATCCGGAACAAACAAGGCCATATCGGGCTCAAACCGCGTAACATTATCATGCATTTCCCGGCTTTCTGTTTTCGGTATATAAGGGGGATTGCTCACTAAAATATCAGGAGGGGGAAGTTGGCGGAAGGAATCACTTTCAAAAATATCTGCAATCTCAAAGCGGACCGGGGCATTTAACCTGTTTGCATTTGTTTTGGCAACTTCGAGCGCGGCATTGCTAACATCAATTCCATATACACTCGCATCTGTACGATTCTTCTGAAGCGCGATGGAAATACATCCGCTGCCGGCTCCCACATCCAGGATAACGGGATGGCTTCGCGATCTTTCTTCCGATAGCACCCAGTCCACAAGTTCCTCCGTTTCTGGCCGGGGAATTAATACGCGTGCATCAACGTAAAACGGGAATCCAAAAAACCAGCATTCATTCAGAACATACTGCACCGGCTTATTTGAAGAAAGCTCTTCGATAAAGCGGTCGAGATCAGTAACCATAGGTTTGGTAAGCGGGACCGTTTTGTTGATCACACGGTCGATCCTTCGCCAGCCGGTCAGCTTTTCCATAACAAGATCGGCAATGTTGGCTGCTTCTGTATTGTCATACAGGTGGTATAAGGCAAACAACAACCGGCTTTGTGCTTCCTGTATGGTCATGACAACAAACTTAATTTATTTTTGGTTTCATATTTTTAGTACCATCGCTTGCGTGAATGTTCAGGAAACATACATGAAACGGTGCATTCAACTGGCACGGCAGGGCGCTATCAGCGTGGCTCCCAATCCTATGGTAGGTGCCGTTCTTGTGCACGAAGGACGGATCATCGGCGAAGGTTTTCATGAAGTATACGGTTCGGCTCATGCAGAAGTAAATTGTATTTCTTCTGTTGATCACCGCGACGAACATCTTATAACATCATCAACACTTTACGTTTCACTGGAACCATGTTCGCATTTTGGAAAAACGCCACCGTGCAGTGATCTGATCATTTCCAGAAAAATACCCCGTGTTGTGGTTGGCTGCAGCGACCCATTTCATGCCGTGCGTGGGAAAGGCATATCAAAAATGAAAGACGCAGGTATTGAAGTGGTGCAGGGAATTCTTGAAAAAGAATGTATTCATCTCAATAGAAGGTTTTTTACATTTCACGAACAACACCGGCCTTATGTGGTGTTGAAATGGGCACAAACTGCCAATAAAAAAATCGGGAATTACGGCAACGCCAGGTTGATGATATCGAACGAATACACACAGCGGCTTGTTCACAAGTGGAGAAGTGAAGAAATGGGGATTATGGTGGGCACCAACACCGCCGGAATGGACAATCCGCAATTGACAAACCGGCACTGGTATGGCAAAAATCCTGTGCGGGTTGTTATCGATCCGCACCTGCGTTTGCCCTCGTCGCTCCATCTGCTCGATGGATTGACCAGAACTATTATATTCAATCTCCGTAAACACGGAGATGAGGGAATGATCAGTTATTACCAGGTTGGTGAGGACGCGGATTTTGTGCACCAGGTAATGAATGGTTTATACCAGATGAATATCATGAGTGTGATGGTTGAAGGAGGTGCGAAATGGATCCAGTCGTTGATTGACGACAACAGCTGGGACGAAGCCCGGGTGATCACCAATACAAAACTAACCGTGGCCGAAGGAGTTCCTTCACCGGAACTCAGCAGCGGAAACCTGGTGGAACAAACAGTGATCGGGAATGATGAAGTGGGATTTTACGTGAGACGGGAGACGGCAGACGTGAGACGGCAGACGTGAGAAGTGAGAGGTGAGAAGTGAGAGGTGAGAAGTTCCACCGCTCACCGCTCACCTGCCCCCTGCCATCTGCCATATATTGACACTATGATTAAAACAATATCAGTTATCGGTGCGGGAACAATGGGTAACGGCATTGCTCATGTGTTTGCACACGCAGGTTTTAACGTGAAACTTGTTGACGTTAATGCTGCGCAATTGTCAAAAGCATTGGCGTCGATTGCGTCCAACTTCGACCGGCAGATAAAGAAGCAGGTTTGCACGGAGGAGGATAAACAAAATGCCCTGGCACGCATCAGCACATTTTCCGGTATGAAGGATGGTGTTGCCGATGCACAGCTTATTGTAGAAGCAGCAACAGAAAACACTAATATCAAACTAGACATATTTCGCGAAATCAGCACCCAATGTGGTGCAGACACAATACTCGCATCAAATACATCATCAATATCGATCACTAAAATTGCTTCGGTTACCGGCATACCCGACCGGGTGATAGGGATGCATTTCATGAACCCCGTGCCCGTGATGAAACTGGTGGAAGTGATCAATGGATATTCCACTTCGGAGAAGACAACACAGCTTATTGTTGATCTTACGCGCCGGATCGGCAAAGTTCCTTGTGTGGTAAACGATTACCCCGGTTTTATCGCGAATCGTATACTGATGCCAATGATAAATGAAGCCATTTATAGTTTGAGTGAGGGTGTTGCCGGTGTGGAAGAAATAGACACGATCATGAAACTCGGAATGGCACACCCAATGGGACCTTTACAACTTGCAGACTTCATCGGTCTCGATGTTTGTCACGCAATTCTCCACGTGTTGCACGATGGCCTGGGTAAGCCGCATTATGTTCCATGTCCGCTGTTAACTAATATGGTTGCAGCGGGGAAACTTGGAGTTAAATCCGGCGAAGGATTCTACCGCTATGAAGGTGTTGGTAAAAGCGTTGGAGTGAGCGCTATGTTCGAAAAATAATCCTCTAATTCTTTCGCTTAAAATCGCCTCGTTTCCAGGCTTTGATAAACTCAGACCACGCAAACGGGTTAAATATATTCTGCGGCGGTGCTTGTCCGTAGTAATATTGACGTGCAGCAACATTCCTGAGGTTGAGATTCGCGGCTTCGCGCCCGTCGCGCGGGAGAGACTGGGCCAGTATACGACGCTTCGATTCTTCTGTATTCTGCCGTGCAATCTCATACTGGTCGGCAGGTATGTCGGAATTGAGAAAATCCCTTTCAAATTGTTCCCGTGTCGGGCGCGGACGGATGATTGTGGCAGGGAGGTATTGTGTGTCGGTTACCATCAGCTGTATCAAACTGAACTGGTTTCCGTCGAGGTCGCGGGGAATTTCGGCAAGCTTAGCCTTGTAGCCGATAGACGTGAACTCCACAAGGTCGCCCTTCATCACAACGATTGAAAAAACGCCCTCATCGTTTGTGAAAGTTCCCCGGTTTTGCCCCTTAATGGTTACACTCACAGCCGGGATGCCCTGGAGACTGTCGGCAGTCATCACAACCCCATACAGTTGAACCACAGAGTCTTTCAGCTTTTCAAACTGAGAAAAGCCTTTGGATGGCAGCAGAACGATCATCAAAGCAAGTACGGGTATAACTCTTTTCATCATCAGCTTAAAAGTGAAAAGTTAAACGTAAAAAGCAAGAATGTCGAATCAGGACCTGACTTTTAACTTTTTGACGTTTTATCTGTGAACTTATTAGCGCGTTATGGCTAATTTTGCGGCCTGAATGCAAGCACAAAACGCAATTACGGAGCAGCTGGTACTGCAGGCACTGGGGAATGTTCAGGAACCTGATCTGAAGAACGATATAGTTACACTCAATATGGTGAAAGACGTGAAGATCGACGGTCTTCATGTGTCATTTACGGTCGTCCTTACAACCCCGGCCTGTCCGCTTAAAGATAAGATCCGCAACGATTGTGTGAATGCTGTTAAACAATTGAACAGCGAGGCCGACGTGCTGGTTAATTTCACTGCCAACACTACCTCGAACAGGCACGATCCGCATACGGTGCTTCCGAAGGTGAAGAATATAATAGCTGTGGTAAGTGGGAAAGGTGGCGTTGGAAAAAGTACGGTTGCGGCCAACCTCGCCCTTGCGCTGGCTTCTGATGGCGCGAAAGTAGGTTTGCTGGATGCCGATATATATGGTCCGAGTGTTCCGATAATGTTCGGGGTGCGGGGAGAGCGGCCCATGATGGTGCCGGGAAAAGGTGAAAAAGGATTGATCCTTCCTATTGAACGATATGGAATCAAGCTGATGAGCATCGGCTTGCTTGTAGACGATAAGAATGCTGTAATCTGGAGGGGACCAATGGCCAGCAGCGCAATCCGCCAGTTTGTTACCGATGTTTTTTGGGATGAACTTGATTACCTCATTGTAGATATGCCTCCGGGAACCGGCGACATACACCTGACGCTGGTGCAAACCGTGCCTGTTACCGGCATCGTAGTGGTGACAACTCCACAGGAAGTGGCTCTTGCTGATGCAAGAAAAGCGATTGCTATGTTTGGTCAGTCGCAGATCAAGGTGCCGATTGTCGGGCTTGTAGAAAACATGAGTTATTTCCTGGTTCCGGGAATGAACGACGTTCCCGAAAACCGCCAATATATTTTTGGAAAAGAAGGTGGAAAAAGGCTGGCCGATGAATACGATCTGCCTTTCCTGGGACAAATTCCCCTGGTTCAGAAAATCCGTGAAGGCGGCGACAAAGGAATTCCGATAATGATTGGTGACGATGAGGTAAGTGTAAATGCATTTTTAGCATTTGCCGGGGCTGCTGCACGCAGCATTGCAATGCGTAACGCAAATATGAGCAGGGAAGCAACTGCAGAAGTGGTGGCTACTGTTGGAGAAAAATAATATCTACTAAATACTACAATGACCCGCGAAGAGCTGATTGCACAGATAAAACAGAAACAAACCTACCTGTGCGTTGGATTAGATACCGATATCAACAAGATCCCCGAACACCTTCGCTCCGCGGAAGATCCTCAATTTGAATTTAACAGGATGATTATAGATGCCACGGCAGATCATTGTGTGGCGTATAAAATCAACACCGCCTTTTATGAGAGCCAGGGAGTTAAAGGCTGGGAATCGATGCAAAAAACTGCCAGCTACATTCCTTCCACTCATTTTAAAATAGCTGATGCAAAAAGGGGCGACATTGGCAACACTTCAGACCAGTATGCAAAAGCCTTTTTTGAAACGCTCAACTTCGATGCAGTAACTGTTGCTCCATATATGGGTGAAGACAGTGTAAAACCATTTCTTCAACACCCGGGTAAATGGGCAATTGTTCTCGGGCTCACATCCAACCCGGGTTCTGCCGACTTTGAAATGCTGCAAACTCCCGGTGGCACCGTTTATCAGCAAGTTCTTAAAAAAACTGCCGCCTGGGGCAATGCGTCGAACCTTATGTTCGTTATCGGAGCCACCAGGTATGAAATGGTGGGCGACATCCGGAAATCTTTTCCTGATCATTTTTTCCTTGTGCCCGGTGTAGGCGCCCAGGGGGGAAGTTTAGAAGAGATATCGCAACATGGAATGAACAGTAGCTGCGGCCTGCTGGTGAATGCAAGCAGGGCAATCATATTTGCCTCGCCTGATAAACAATTCGCAAAATCTGCAGCTCAGGCCAGTAAGAATTACCACGACGAAATGAGAGGTTTTCTGGATACCATCGCTAAGTAATTACATTTATTCAATTTGTTTTGGTTCAGTTTTTGAAAAACCGACCCAATATCCCTTAAACTGACTGCAATGAGAGTTTTTACGCTTCTTGTGTTAGCCGGCATGCTCATGTCAGCCCCGGCCATGTCGCAGGTGAACATCACGATGGCCTCGCTCCGTACCGTCTCTGCTTCAACAACTACAACTTATTTTATTACTGATGCAGGCAGACAGGGTCTGTTTTATTATGATGCATCTGATCTCACAAGCGCCGATAATGGTGGTACCGTGATCGTGAATGGAACAAAGCGTTACAAAAGAATGTACTCAGGTCCTATTGACGTGAGATGGTTTGGAATGAAAGCGGACTGGAACGGATCTGCCGGATCTGATAATACAGCTGCGTTCCGTGCTGCACTTGATGCTGCAGGGAAGAATCAGGTGGTGATGGTGCCACAAGGTGGATATTATGTTGCAGGTTCCATTGCGATGCCGCTCACACAGGTTAAAAAAGTATATCTCGAAATATACGGTGATATCTATTTTGGTAAAGGCTCTGGTTTTATTTTAGAAGGCTCTTTTCAAAGTTTTAAAAGTTACGGCATCATCGCCGGCGCAAATAAAGGCGCTACAACAGAAGCAACCTATGCTGCATACACCGGCACGGGTATCCTCATCAAAAATGCCATGCAAAGCGATATAGACGTGAATGAAGTTAAAGACTTCAAATATGGTATCCATTTGTATGCAATCAAAAATGGCGGACATCCGGAAGGTTGCCAGTACAATCGTGTCCGCTTCAACTCAATTCACCATAATCACACCCAGATTCGTATATCCATCGGCGGCGTAAGTGAATTGAATGGAAACTGGAACAACTCCAACTATTTCTACGGAGGACAGCTTGGCCGTGGCAAAATGAATGCATTTGGTCTTGGCGGATGGTACGGTGTGGTAATGGTAAAAGAAGCAGGTAGCAACGCGGGCGATCCGATGAACGGGAACATGTTTACCGATGTAGGGTTCGAAGGATTGGAGAAAGCAATTGTTCTCTCCGATGCACGTTACAACAGCTTCACTGGTGGACGGTTTGAAAAAATGTCGATACGTGAAGGTATAAACCTCGACCCTGTAACAGCAATTGCGAACAAGTTTGTAGGTGCCTTTGCCATGATCGAAAATCTTTTTGTTCCCGGGCGCCTGGGTTCAAACACCATCATCTCTGCAAGTCCGTTGTGGAGCAACGAACCCAACCAGGTGTTAATGGGAACAAGTGCAACAAATTCCATCACTCCAAACAAATTGCTTATCAATACTAACAAGTATGCCTACACGAATTTTGAGGTTTCAAAAAATCACGACCTCATTTCGCAAACGGGAGAATATCCCACGGTGCAGGCGATGACATATCGCATCAATGGAGTAAAAAGGTCGGTGCCTTTTAAATCAACCTTCTTTCACGTAAAAACAAGCACAACAGGATCACCGCTTACGCTACCCCCGAATATTGGAATGGTGCGTATAGAAGCAAACCAGGCTAAGGTGCTAAAAATCGATGCAGGTGACCTGGTGATAAATGGTTTTGAGTTTATAGTAGAATATCTCACGCCGCAATTTCCACTTAGTTTCATAAGGTCTGATAATTCGGCGCAGGTGATACCTGCAAGCTGGTTCCCTTCTGCAGGTACATACCGTTGCCTGTGGTTCGATGGTGTATTCAGGGTATCGCGAATTGGCGAAGAATACAAATCCGTGTCATGGACCGGTTCATCGTATACGGTACCGGAAGGAATTCAGACGGTGTTTATGAACGCTTCGGTGTCGCCCGCTATCGTGAATCTTCCCGCAGCTTCGTTGTGGCCGGGCCGTGAGGTAACGATCAAGAATATTCAAACTGTGAAGACGGTCCAGGTTAATGGCGTTTCGGCCAGCGATGAAAACCTCATCCAGGGCAGAGGTGCAATGACCGTGAAAAGTGATGGTACCAGCTGGAACATCGTTCATTTCTACAAGCGTAATTTATCGTACTAAGTAATCCTTACTTTTGTATGCATGGCTGTACGAAGTGATCTTTTCACGTCTCCCGATTATTTCAATGCCGACGATTTATTTACTGAAGAGCAGAAGCTTATCAGGCTCACTGTTCGTGAA
>JAFAGE010000239.1 GCA_023423015.1 Bacteroidota bacterium | reverse complement strand
CCCTATGCCCTATGCCTTATGCCCACCTGCCCTGATCCTTCATCGAACAAAAAGGTCGTTTCGGCGAACAAAACTGCCTCTTCATCGAAAAAAGGTGCACAGGTGGAAGGTGTTTTTCATCTTTGTTTCAGCAAGAGCGAATGACGGTAAGACGAGAAAAAGAAAACAAAAGATTAAAAAAAATAATAACCGGACGGTAAATTGTTTAACCCCTAAACCCTTAAAACTCTGGTTCTTTTTTAGTTGAAAGTGTAAAAAATAAGTTCGCGCATTTTCATCATGTTAGATTTATTAGGATTTCGATTTCGGATCCGGACCTCTTCGCGAGGTCCGGTTTTTAACAAGGCCCTTTTTTAATTCGTACCCATATTTTAATCCAATTCCTGAGACTTGACCGAACCTTACGTATGAAGATATCCAATCCATGAAAAGAACCCTGGTAATCTCCTCGAGAAGAACCCTACAGTACGCATCATAAACGATTCGTACCCTGATGAACCAAGCTACATTGACGACCCTTAGTTGAATTACTTTCCAAAAAAGCTGCCCTATCTGGCGGCTTTTTGGTTTTTATTCTACCTGGTTGCGGAGAAGATCGTCGAAGCTGTCGGCTTTGCGGATCAGCCTCTCCCTGCCGTCTTCTACTAGTACTTCGGCGGGCTTATATCGCGAATTATAATTGGAAGACATTTCGAAACAATACGCACCAGCATTCTTAAACACGAGATAGTCGCCTTCCCTGATTTCGCTCACAGCGCGGTTGGTAGCGAAAGTGTCTGTTTCGCAGATGTTACCGGTGATATTGTATTTCTTCATCTCTCCATCGGGATTGGAGATGTTGACGATGGTGTGCCATGCGTCGTAAAACATTGGCCTGATCAGGTGATTAAGGCCCGTATTCAATCCTACGAATGTTATAGAAGGAGTTTCTTTAATTACGTTTACAGTAGAAACAAAATAACCTGCTTCACTCACAAGGAATTTGCCTGGCTCAAACCACAGTTTGAGCTTGCGTCCGGATGTTTTTTCAGAACGGTGAACAGATTCACCCAGCTTCTCTCCCAGCAAGTCGATATCTGTTTCGTGATCATCAGCTTTGTAACGCACTTTAAATCCACCGCCAAGATCGAGGAACTCGAGCTTCGGAAATTTTTCTACGAGCGAATACAGTAATTCAACTCCCTTCACAAACACATCAACGTCTTTGATGTCGCTGCCTGTGTGAATGTGAAGTCCTTTAATTATAATTCCGGTTTCATCAATGATTTTCTGAATCTCATCTATGTGTTCCAGTGGAACGCCAAACTTGCTGGCATCGTGGCCTGTTGAAATCTTCAGGTTACCCCCGGCCATAATGTTTGGGCGAAGCCTGATTCCCACGGGATAGGAGGAGCCGAATTTTTTTCCAAACTTGCGGAGGTTGGATATACTGTCGATGTTGATGTTTACATTGTATGAGGCTACCTCTTCCAGTTCTGCAAACGATATGTTGTTTGAAGTGTATAAAATTCTTTCAGCACTAAAGCCCGCATGAACTGCAAGCTTCACTTCGTTTGAAGAGCTGCAATCAACATTGCAGCCGATGCGATTGATGTAGCGCAACACATTTACATTGGTCAAAGCCTTACACGCATAAAAAAAAGTGGCGTCGGTATTTTCGAAAGCTTTGGTGAGCCTGCGAAACTGATCCTTTATTTTATCTGCATTATATACATAAAGAGGCGACCCGTATTTATCGGCGAGGCTAATCAGGTATTCGCGGCTAAGATGAAGCCCGGGGATTGCTGCTGTGTTTGTGGTGGTAGTGCTCAATTTTCGTCTTCCTTTTTATCCTGGTCGTCTTCTCCTTCGAGTAGTTCACCGTTTTCTGATACCATCATTGGTGAAATATCAGTGATTTCGTCGTCGGAAGCGGTTTGGCTTGTTTGTTCAACTTCCTGCGATGCTTCTTCGCTAATTTCCTGCAGGCCTGGATTTACAATAGTTGGATCAACAGCTTCATCGAATATTTCTTTCAGCTTAGGCAAATCAGCCGGTGAATTGATACCAAAATAATCCATGAACGACCTGGAGGTATTATAGATCAGCGGTTTTCCGGGAAGTTCTTCATTCCTTCCGCTGATAACTATCAGTTCTTTCTCGAGCAGCTTCTGTATCGAATAATCACAGTTAACACCCCGGATACTTTCGATATCTGCTTTTGTGATGGGTTGCTTGTATGCAATGATGGCGAGAGTCTCCAGGGCAGCAGCCGATAGCCGCTTCAGGAATTTTTCCTGGTTGAGCTGCGCAACCGTTTTATGGTATTCCTTCTTGGTAAGGAACTGCCATCCTCCACCACTTTCCTTGATTTCAAATGGGTAAAAGTCGGACCTGTATTTTTCCGCGATACCTTCTATTGCGGTTTGCACCTGTTCCATCGTCACTTTATCGTCCATAAATCCAAACGCATTATTGATCAGCTCTGTTACATCGATCGGCGTCAAAGGTTTATCGCTCGCAAAGATCAGCGCTTCAATGTGCGGGATCAAAAGGGATATTTCCATCAGCAGTAAAAAGTTTGTAGCTAAAGGTAGGCAGAACTATTGTTATCGCTTTAACCTGTTTGCCGCAGCTATTAACCCTGCAATGCAGCTGCACCACTTACGATTTCTGTAAGCTCTGTGGTAATTGCTGCCTGGCGGGCGCGGTTGTAAGATATCTTGAGCGTCTTCAGTAGTTCGTTGGCATTTTCCGTTGCCTTATCCATCGCCGTCATGCGGGCTCCGTGTTCTGAAGCATGTGCATCGAGAACGGCTTTGTACAATTGAGTGTTCAATATTTTAGGCATCAGCTCTGCCACGAGTGCTTCTTTCGAAGGATCGTAAATGAAGTCGGCATTTTTGGTTCCTTCCTTCTTCTCAATCTTTGGGATGGGTAAAAATCTTTCGGTAACAAATCGCTGTGTGGCTGCATTGCGGAATTCGCTGTATACCAGTTCCACGCGGTCGAATTGTTTCGCTTCGAAAGCCTTAACGGCAGCCTGTGAAGCAGCCTGAACGCTCTCAAAATTGAGGTTGAGGAAAATATCTTTAAACTGGGCATCCACACGGTAGCGGTTTTTCAGGAAGTGTTCATATCCTTTTTTACCGATGGTCCAGATCTCTACGTTCCCTTTTTGCGCCTGTGCTGAATATTTCGCAGCAATTGTGCTTTTTGCCATCTTGATGATGTTGGCATTGTAGGCACCACAGAGGCCACGGTCGCTGGTAATAACGATGAGCAGGATTTTCTCGGCAGGGCGTTCTGCTGCGAGATTCATTCCAATGTCGCCCTCAGAACTGCTTACTATATTAGTGAGTACTTCCTGCAACTTACGGGCATATGGGCGCATCTGCATGATGCCTTCCTGGGCCTTCCTCAGTTTGGCGGCGCTAACCATTTTCATTGCCTTTGTAATCTGCTGGGTGTTTTGCACCGACTTAATACGGTTACGAACCTCCTTTAACTGACCTGCCATGTTGATTTTTTTAACCGGGTGCAAAGGTATGTTTTTTGACTTACTTTTACGACTCTATGGCAAAAGCTAAGGCTAAAAAGAAGGACCTTCCGGTCATTCTTGTTACTAACGATGATGGCATTACGGCTCCCGGCATTCGAAACCTCGTGGAAGCAGTTAAAGACCTTGGTAAAATAGTGGTGGTTGCGCCCGACAAACCTCAATCGGGTATGGGTCACGCCATTACCATCGGACACCCCCTTCGCCTTGCCGCCGTTCAGACCTTTGCAGATATTGAAGCGTATCAGTGTACAGGCACCCCGGTAGACTGCGTGAAGCTGGCAGTCGACAAAATCCTGCACCGCAAGCCGGATATATGCCTGAGCGGCATCAACCACGGCGCAAACCACTCCATAAACGTGATCTATTCGGGAACCATGTCGGCAGCGGTAGAGGCAGCCATCGAAAGTATACCCTCCATTGGTTTTTCCCTGCTCGACTACAGCATCGAAGCCAATTTTGACGCAGCACGCTTCTATGCCCGCCGGATTGTAGAAAAAATGTTATCGACAAGGCTCGATAAACACACCATCCTCAACGTAAACTTTCCCGCGGTTGACCAAAAGCTGATCAAGGGTGTGAAGATGTGCCGCCAGGCTTATGCGAAGTATGAAGAAGACTTCCTGGAAAGAGACGACCCGAACGGCAGGAAGTATTTCTGGCTTACAGGCGAGTTTGTGAACTTCGACAAGGGAAAAGACACAGACGTGTGGGCACTCAATAATAACTATGTGAGTATTGTGCCGGTGCAGTTCGACATGACCAACTACGAGCTGAAAACTAAGCTCGGGAAAACCTGGAAATTCTGATGCTCAAGAGAGATTCGATAAAACTAGGACTCATTCTAGGTTTTGTTGCTCCCATTCTCAGTCTCGCTATTTATTATCTTATAAAATTTTATCCCACTTTTTCGGTGGGTGATTTTTTTGATTTCATTGCTGCAAATCCCAACCAGATCACTGCTATTTCCGTTCCCTGCCTGGTTTTAAACATTGCATTATTCACATTTTACATCAACTCGCATCGCGATGAAACAGCAAAAGGAATATTTGCGATAACATTGGTTTTTGCCATTGCCACATTACTGGCAAAGTTCATGCTCTGACTACTATAATCGTTATCTTTCACATTCACTTTTCAAGACTGGTTTTGAAGTACTATATCATTGCAGGAGAAGCGTCGGGAGATTTGCACGGAAGCAATCTCATCAGGGAAATCAGGAAGATCGACAACATCGCAGATGTCCGCTGCTGGGGCGGCGACCTGATGGAACGGGCAGGAGCGAAAGTGGTTAAACATTATCGCGAGCTGGCGTTTATGGGTTTCGTGGAAGTGCTGATGAACATCCGTAGGATCATGAAAAATCTTCGCTATTGCAAAGAAGATATTGAAAAGTTTAAGCCCGATGTTATAGTTCTGATCGATTATCCCGGATTTAATCTTCGCATCGCCCAGTGGGCGAAACAGAAGGGCATGAAGGTGGTTTATTATATTTCACCGCAGGTGTGGGCATGGAAGGAAAGCCGCGTAAAACAGATCCGGAAATATGTGGACCGCATGCTTGTGATACTCCCATTCGAAAGAGATTTTTATAAGAAATGGAGTTACGATGTTGAGTATGTTGGCCATCCGCTGGCAGAAGTGGTAGATTCCGCAACACATGAACTTGAATCGCTTCCTGAAACAATTTCCTATCCATTAAATGAAAACAAGATTATTGCACTCCTGCCCGGAAGCCGCGCACAGGAAGTAGCGATCAAATTGCCTGTGATGCTGGAAGCAAGCCGAAGTTTTCCGGATTACCGCTTTATCGTAGCAAAAGCGCCGTCACTCGACGATGCGTTTTATCAACGTTTCCTGGAACCATACAAATCAATTCGGTCAATAAGGAATAAGACATACCAATTGCTGGTGCACTCCAAGGCCGCATTGGTTACGTCGGGTACGGCAACCCTGGAAACAGCCCTGTTCCAGGTACCGCAGGTGGTATGTTATAAAGGTTCAAACATCTCGTACCAGATCGCCAAACGCCTCGTGAAGGTGAAATACATCTCGCTCGTAAACCTGATTATGGATAAGGAAGTGGTAAAAGAACTTATCCAACACGACATGAACGTTGAAAATGTGGTTCGCGAACTCAATAAAGTATTACACGACCAGGAAGTGATCACCAATATGAAGCATGACTATGCCCAGCTAAAGCGCCTGCTCCGCGCCGGCGGCCACGCTTCGGAAAAAGCAGCCAAGGCGGTGGTGGAGACAGCACGAGGATAATGGTGAGCCGTTCACCGCTCACCTCTCACTTCATAAATGGCCATATATTATAAAAAGTTTTCTTATGGTATTCTCTGAATTTCGACTGCATTACATACTACGTGTATTTACCATCGCTAAGTAGTTCTATTTAGCAGCTATAAAGATCATTATTTAATAAACATTTTCCGTTTTAAGGAATTTTTCTATCAGCGGCAATCGGCATCTTTTTCGTTCAATGCCATACGTCCAACTATTCTTTAAAACCAAAGTTCGTATTATGAAAAACGGAAAGTGTTTGTTAGGAGCTGCGACGGCTCTCGTAGTATTTCTTAGTTCTTGTCAGAAAGATGTGATTAAGACGGAACAGACAGCGACACCAGTAACTAATAATTCTACCGCAGATGAGGCAATTGAAACAGCGCCGCCCGTGTGGACAAGTGTTCAATACAACGTTAACTCAAACGTTGCAGGCTTCTGGCAGGGGTTACCAGCTAAATATAGCAGTACCACCAAAAAATATCCGCTAATTGTGTTTATTCATGGTATCGGTGAATTAGGTACCACTCTTTCAAGAATGAATTGCTGCGGATTACCCAGGCATCTTTACAACAAAACATTCCCTGCAAACTTCAACATCGGAGGAAACAACTATTCTTTCATCGTTATTGCACCACAGTTTAAAGTAAGACCAAGTGCAGCACAGGTGCAGTCGGTTGTTGACTATGCAAGAGGCAAATACAGGATTGACGATACGCGTATATACGTTACCGGTTTAAGCATGGGAGGTGGCTCCACATTCGACTGGTCAGTGGTATATGGTGAAAAAGCTGCCGCTATCGTACCGGTTTGCGCAGGAACAAAACCTTCAACCACACTCGCTACAAAAGTGGCTTCAAAAAATCTCGCTATCTGGGGTTTGTATTCAACTGCTGATGCAGCTGTACCTGCACAGTGGGGAAGAGATTGGTTTACATGGATCGACCAGCAGAATCCTTCATACGCTGCTAAAACAAAACTGACCCTGTGGACCGATGCATCACACAACACTACATGGGCAAGAGCATTTAACCCGACAACAAAAGTTGATGGCTACAACATTTACGAATGGATGCTGCAACACAAACGTTCATCTTCTGGTTCTACAGGTTCAACACCTGCACCGGCTCCTGCACAGCCCACTGCTCCGGCACCAACAGAACCTACTGCTCCCACACCAGGCAACCAATTGCCAATTGCAAGAGCAGGTGACGACAGAGTTATTCCCCTGGGATGGAACTATATGCCAACAATCTGGGGCAACACTTCAACTGATCCTGATGGAAAGATTGTTTCTTACAAATGGACAAAAATCAGCGGACCTTCTTCACATCTGATTCATACACCGAATGCCAACTACACCAAAGTTACCCAGCTCGTTGAAGGCACATATGTATTCAGACTAACGGTAACCGACAACGATGGCGGCGTAAGCACAGACGATATCACCATCACCATGACCGGGAAAAACACTACAACTGTACCTGTTACAAGTAATCCCGGCACAAACAAGCCGCCGGTTGCAAGAGCTGGCGACGACAGGGTGATCCCTCTTGGCTGGAACTATATGCCAACAATCTGGGGCAATACTTCAACTGATCCTGATGGAAAGATTGTTTCTTACAAATGGACAAAAATCAGCGGACCTTCTTCTTATACAATGTTAACTCCAACAGGTAGATACACTAAAGTGATAAACCTTGTAGCAGGTACATATGTATTCAGATTAACTGTTACCGACGATAAAGGTGCATCAAGCACAGACGATATCGTGATCACGATGACAAAGTAATGTGAGACGGCAAACGTGAGTCGCGACCCACATTAATAAAATCTAAAACGACAAAGAGGTGGAAGGCGAAAGCTTTTCACCTCTTCCTTTTTATATATTCTGCCAGAGGGCGATGTTTCCAACGGAAACAGTAGCATGTTCGCCGTACTGCCGTTTGAGGTCGTTGGCTGTTTTCCGGGTTATCCTGCGACATTGTTTCTGTAAACCGAAACTGTCCATCAGTTCTGCGAGTTTTTCAATTTCAGTGATGAGCAGAGTGCGGTTGCGCTGGGGTATAGATAACAACACATATCGTGTTTGATTGAAAGCTTCCCTGGGCAAATAATCTGCTATCTCATCTGCAAATTGCAATTGAGTTATTTCAAAGTAATGCAATACAAGGGGTTTAGTGGTCCGGCGAAAAGATATTTAATCTTTTACAGGCCCCATCACATTTTGACAATTGTCAACAGGTAAGTAGAAGCTGCCTTCTATTCGAACACGATCGTCTTATTGTGGTAAACGAATACGCGATCGTCGAACACGCTTAGCAAGGCTTTGGCAAGAACGCTTTTCTCCACTTCCATACCGGCTTTTACCATGTCGGCCGGAGTATACGTATGATTGATATGCACGATCTGCTGCTCGATGATGGGACCCTGGTCGAGGTCGTTCGTAACGAAGTGCGCGGTAGCCCCGATAATCTTAACACCCCGTTCATGTGCCTGTTTATACGGATTCGCTCCAATGAATGCGGGAAGAAATGAATGGTGGATATTGATGATCCTCATCGGCAACTGCTCAATAAACGCGGGCGACAGAATACGCATGAACTTGGCCAATACGAGGTAATCGCATTCGTGCTTCGAAATCACATCCAGCAATTCGCGTTCAAACTGTTCGCGATTTTTGTTTTCGTGCGATACATGAAAAAAGGGCACGTTGAACATTTCACAAATGTTGCGCAGCACATCGTGATTGCCAACCACGCACTGCACCGTGGCGCCGAGAGTTTTAAAATGATTTCTTACCAGGATATCGCTTAGACAGTGGTGCTCCTTTGTAACCAGCACCACTATTTTTTTATCTGCTTCAGGATCGATCTGGATAAGGGCATCGGGTGGCAATACATTACGGAGCGCATCGGAAAGATTCTGGACATCGGAGGTTTGTTCGCTTACAACTCGGGCGAAGAAATTACCTGTAGACGTATCTACATATTCGCGCATGGCAACGATGTTGAGTTTCTTTTCTGCATGAACCCGGGCGATGTCTGCAACAAGCCCAACTCGGTCGCTGCATTGTATTAATACAATCATAATTCTTCCACCATTTTGTGGGTTCCAAAAATACGTCTACGAATGAAGCAAGCCTTGTTATACTAAAAATTTCTCGGGCAACCGAATATGCCCTGCTTCCGGCCATTTCCGAATAACTTATCAGATTCGGTTCTTAACCGGAAAGAGAGAGTAATTCCCGAGAAGTAAATCCAGTCTTTCGACTCCGGAGAGCCCCTTAACTCTCCTGCAGGAGGATAAATGGCATCTGCATAGAGTTCATCGGTGCGAAATGCAATGTCTACCGCGATTTGACCGCGGTTTGCACGAAGCATGTCTTCGTCCACATAAGTAGTGCTGACATCGTCAACGTAATCCGTGAATGTTTTCCTTACCGAAAATTCATAACCCAGCCGGATATTATCGTTGATCAGAAACTTCACACCAGCTCCAAAGGGAATGGAAACAGCCGTGAGTTTGTAAGGTTTTTTACCTTCAATAAAACCCTGCCCTTCGGTGCTGTACTGCCTTAGGTTTCGGATTCCCTCCGCATGAGGGTTAAAATGAAATGCACCAACACCCAGGGTGACATAGGGAGTCCATGAGGAATAATCTGTGTCAAGAAAGTCGTACGACGCATTCAGCGAAACATCAAAAATGGATGAGTAAAAGTTGAGATTTCTATCGCGTATATAGCTTCGGGTGCTATACTTATCGTGCCCGGATACTTTGCCGTAGCGAAACAACAGGCCAACAGAAACTTTTGGCATTACAATGTGGCTGATGCCCAGGCCAAAAGCTGCATGCGACCGTTTAAGCGTGAACTGTTTTTCCTGCAGATCGCCACTGTAGTTGCTGAGGCCTCCCATAACCGAAAGATCGAACTCCTTTTGTGCCACCGAAATTGCCGGAAAGGCGAACAGGAATTGTAATAGCAGGAAAGGGATGATTATCGAAAATTGGTACGCCTTCATGACTTGGCCAGCTCATATGCTGCCAAAGGGAAACGGCAAATCTAACTGTATAGTATACCCTATTTTTTGAGTACGGTGAATTTAAGGATCATGATGATTACCGCCACGATAAACATGAACAACGAAATCCTGTTAATTCCATGCATATACCTCATCCACTGCGTATTCGGCTGATTTGGATCGCGCTTTTTAATATAGAGGTACTCTGCTATCTGCCTTAATACTCCCATCCCGCAAAGATAGTCTACGATGCTTTTACCTTTTCTGAAAGCTCTGCCTCGTCTGTAAGATCAAGCCTCAAAGGGGTTATTGACACCAGCCCATTCTGAACGGCCCATCGGTCTGTACCCTCTTCCGCAGCTTCAAGGGGAACCACGGTAGACCAGAAGATGTTCCTTCCCATAGGGTCGGTAGATGGAACCACCTTTCCATCATAATGGCGCACGGATTGCCTCGTCCAGGTGATCCCTTTTGGATTGGCTGGCAGGTTCACATTGTATAGCCGCGGTTTATTATCGTTGAGAAGAAGTTGGAGCGTTTGTTCCACATAAGGTTCCAGAACATCGAAATCGGGTTCTTCACCATGCACCGGGGTACTGAGAGCAATACCCCTGAATCCCAGTAACACAGCCTGCTTGGCTGCAGCCAGTGTACCGGAATGCCACATGGCATTACCCAGGTTTGGACCCATGTTTATACCCGACAACACCACATCGGGCACTTCCCACAAGTGGCTACCCAATGCCACACAGTCTGCCGGCGTACCATTTACGCGGTAAGCTTCGATACCTTCAAACGTAACGGGCGATGTTTTAACCGTTAAAGGCCGGGAATGTGTAATCGCATGTCCCATTGACGACTGTTCCACATCAGGTGCAAATACCCGAACCTCGCCAAAACGAAGCGCTACCTTCGCCAGCGCCCGGATACCCGGGCTATAGATGCCATCATCATTAGCTATAAGTATCTTCATATCATGTACATTAACATTCTCATGCCATCTAAATGCGTGGTATCACTTTTACTATATAGGAGCGTATGAAACATGCCCACATACTCCATAACCCCACTGCCGGTAGCCAGGACCAGTCGAAACACGATCTTATTTCACTTATTGAATCCAATGGAATTGAATGTGGATATTCATCTACGAAGGATATTAAATGGAAGAAGGTGGACCAGGATACAGATTTCCTGGTGATAGCAGGCGGCGATGGCACTGTTCGCAAGGTTGCTCTGGAATTATTGCAGAAAGAACGTTTTAGAAAACACCTTCCTGTTTTGCTGTTACCGATGGGTACAGCCAACAACATCTCAAAAGCGCTGGGAATTGAAGGGCATGAACAGGAAATAGTACAGATGCTCGATAACAAAAAGGTCAAAAAATATGATGTCGGCATTGTTGAGGGCTGGAAAAATGAGAAAATATTCCTGGAAAGCTTCGGGTTGGGTGTGTTTCCAAAGCTGATGAAAAGAATGAAAGACTTACCTGAAAGAGAGGAAGCCACTCCCGAGGAAAATCTGCAACTCGCCCTTGAAGAGCTTCATAAGATAGTGCTCAGCTACAAACCACAAACACTTGAAATACGAATGGATAGCGAAGAACTGACAGGAAAGTTCCTGATGGTAGAAGTAATGAACACAACGTCAATAGGGCCAAATCTCAAGCTTTCACCGGAATCAGATCCAGGCGATGGGGAATTTGAATTGATATTAATCCCAGAATCACAACGCGAAGAATTTGCATCGTATGTGTCGTATAAAATCAGCGGAATAGAAAAATCTTTTACTCCGCAGATTATAAAAGGTAAAAAAATCGTTTTCAATGCGCCGCCGGGCCTGCTTCATACCGATGACGAGCTGATTAAGACGAAGAAAGAACGAAAAATCCGCATCAGCCCTGAGTGGGGAATGATGGAGTTTTTTGTGCAATAGGCTTATCTTTATGCGACTACTATGACGCCAAAAAATTTATTCGATGTCATACTGAAAGTGTTGGGCATCTTCTTTATCGGAAATATCCTGGAAGCTCTTTCACGCACCTTATCTGTTCTCGTTTATTTTCCCCAGTATAATACCAGCAACGAAGCGTTTTTTAATCTTGGCGTTACTGTTCCACCCCTGGTTCTTTATACTCTTTTTGCGTGGTTCCTTTTATTCAGGACCGACAGTATTGTGAGGATGCTGAACATTGAAAAAAACCTGGGAAATCAGCCGGTTTCGATCAATTTCAACCGCCCAATGGTGCTCACTACCGCAATTCTGATCACCGGAGGCTGGCTGATCGTGACTGAAATTCCCGAATTCTTCCGCCACGCGGTGTATTATTACCAGGAAAGGGTGCTGTATGACCGCATGGTTCGACCCGACTTCAGCTATCCCCTGATGTCGCTGGCTAAAATTATCATTGGTTTCGCCCTCATTGTCTTTCATACTCCGTTTGTACACCTGATCGAAAGTTTGAGCCGTAACCGCCTGCATATGCGCTGGTGGGGCAAAAAGAAGATCAAACCACGCCGCCCCAAAACACTTGAAAGTGAAAGGCAGGAGCTTAAAAACGAACACTCCGGATATTGACGGCTTGTGATTTGCATGGGTTACCTGAAAACCTGATATGCAAAGACTTAACTACCTGGTATTGGCATTGGCACTCGCCAGTCTTTCTTCGTGTGAACTTGTGGGTAATATTTTTGAAGCCGGCGTTTGGACGGGATTGATCCTTGTAGCCATCGTTGTTGCGCTTGTTATCTGGCTTATTACACGCTTTCGCCGATGATGCTTCCGGAATCCGGATTTTTCCCAAAAGCTTAAATACTGTTCCGGATTTTGGAATAAAGTGTATACGTCCGGCTTCATAGGTTGATAAGAATCAATCAACTGTGTATTGGCACATTTTGGGTTTCATATGTGCCATTATGAAAAAGCTATTCTTTCTTCTGTTGATGTTCACCGTGGCCCTGAGTGGCGAGACAGACGCACAAACATGTGCAGGTGAAGTGATGCATTTCAGGGAAACGTTTGGGACGGGCTCCATAGCACCTCTTGCGCCGGGAAGAACTAACTATACATATA
>JAFAGE010000214.1 GCA_023423015.1 Bacteroidota bacterium | reverse complement strand
GTTTTACAGGGACCAATGCAACACGCACGGGTTATATGATCAGGAAATTCCTGGAAGAAACACTCGATGCAACCCAGTTCCGTGGTGAATATGACTATAAGGAATTCAGGTATGCTGAAGTTTTGCTGGTTCTCGCGGAAGCATTGTATGAACGCGACGGCTCCATCAGCGATGGTGACCTTAACCGCACCATCAACCTGTTGCGCGAAAGAGTGAATATGCCCGGGTTGACAAATGATTTTGTAACTGGCAACAACCTGGATATGCAACAGGAGATCAGGCGCGAAAGAACTGTGGAGCTTGCATATGAGGGTTTTCGCAGAGACGACCTGAGAAGGTGGAAAGTAGCTGAGACAGTGATGCCTGTTGCGCTCCGTGGCGTTAAATTTGTGGGGTCCGAATATGAAACCCGTTACCCCGATCTGAAGCCCGGCACAGACATACAGGTAGACCAGGAAGGATTTATCGTTGCAGAAGCCGGTTCTTCACGCAATTTCCAGGCGAAGAATTATCTTGATCCAATACCCTTGCAGCAGATTCAATTATCAAAGGGTAATCTTAAGCAGAACCCCGGTTGGTAGTAATTACTTGTGTTAAAGAATTAAAGAAATCAGATTCATGACAAAACTTTTTATCAGCGGCTTAGCGGCTGCGTGTATTGCATTGCCATCGTTTTCTCAAACTTCCGTCCGTGAAGCACATCCTGCTGAAATCGATGCAGCATTGCTACCCAAAATAGGAGGCCATTATCTCGAAGAATACAACTTCGACAAATCGGTGAAACCCCAGGCATGGAATTCAGGCCAATCGGGATTACAAACGTCGTTTGCATCGGTTGAGAAATTGTATTTCAACAAAGAAGTCCCTTTTTCAACTAAAATGTCCGCTAATTCCGCCACAGTGTGGAAAGGTGAGCGTGCAAATTTCCAGGTACTGGTGTGGAGCGCAGATACGCTTGAACAGGTTAGAGTATCGTTCAGCGATCTCGTGAATGAAAAGGGAAATAAAATTGAGAATAAGAACTTCAAGAGCCAACTGGTTCGGTACGTATTATCCAACTATCCTTATGCAGCAAAAGATGCTGTATGTGGAGAGTCGCCCTACAAGAATGGATACATGATGCCTGACCGGTTTGAATCTTTTGAAAGATTCGATCTGCCTGGAAAAACTACAAGACCAATCTGGGTGACTTTAGACGTTCCGGCGAATGCAGCAGCGGGAACATACAATGGTACCATCAATGTAGTAACTGCAAAACAAAAACAATCGTTGTCGGTGAAAGTTCGTGTGCAGAATCAAATGCTTCCTGCACCTTCTGAGTGGAAACATCGTCTCGACTTATGGCAGAATCCATGGGTAGTAGCATGGGCCAATAAACTAGAACCATGGTCTCCGGAACACAAGGCGTTGTTGAAACAGCACCTGAAACTTTACGCAGATGCAGGTGGAAAATATATCACTACATATGCAGTACATTCACCCTGGGCAGATAATTCATTTATGATTGAAGGTGGAATGATAGAGTGGATTAAAAAATCTGACGGCCAGTGGGCATTCGACTATAAGATCTTTGATGAATATGTTCAACTCGCAATGGATTGTGGTATCAAAGAAGCAATCACTTTATACACACCGGTTCCATGGGGAGAACGTTTCCGGTTCCTCGATGAAAAGACAGGCAACTATGTATACGAACAATGGAAACCTGAAATGGAAGTATTCCGGAAGAACTGGAATGTGTTTCTTACTGATTTGAAGAAACATCTTGAGGAAAAAGGCTGGATGAAAATTGCTTATCTCGGTATTAATGAGAATGCAATGAATCAGACTCTTGCAGCTATCAAAGTAATCAAGGATCATTCACCGGAATGGAGAATTACATATGCGGGCGACTGGCATAAAGAGCTTGACAGCTTGCTTGACGACTATTCCTATCTCTACGGCAAAGAACCAACATTTGAACAGCAAGCTCAACGAAACAAAAGGAAGAATGCTTCGACCACCTATTACGTTTGCTGCAATCCTCCTTATCCAAACAACTTCGTATTCTCTCCACCCATCGAAGGCAGATGGATCAGCTGGTACACTGCTTCTGCAGGATACGATGGATTCCTTCGCTGGGCGTATGATGCATGGCCCGGGGATCCCTCACGCGATGCGCGCCATGGATCATGGGCAGCAGGGGATTGCTACCTCGTTTATCCCGGTGGAAACAGTTGCATCCGCTTTGAAAAACTCAGGGAAGGAATTGTCGAGTTTGAGAAGCTGAAAATTATCATGGACAAAGCACGCGCCAGCAAAAATGCTAAGGTGCAGCAGCTTCTGAAGGATCTCGATAAACACATGAAAGTATTCCGTGAAGAGAAAGCTTTTGATACGGAAAAAATAACGTCTGATGTTGAAAAAGGCAAAGCATTGCTTGATCAGCTGAGCGACGCACTCGCAACAAATGCGTAACCTATGAGGATGATAAATATCGTTGCTGCTGCTTTTGCCATCGTTTTACCGGTGGCAAAAGCATTTACGCAGCAAACCTATTCCCGGGAATTCGATACAATTTTACTTGCGCACCAGCTCAATCCTGCAGGTCCCATTCCTACAGTATTGGATCCGAATGGAGTTTATCCCTACCTGAGTTTTTCCGAAACGTCGGACCGCCCCGTTGCGAGAACATTTCATATGGTGGAGCTGCAGAACGGTGTAATGCGTGTATTAATCTGTCCCTCGCTGGGAGGAAAGGTATTTTCGATGCAACACAAGCCTTCCGGAAAAGAGGTGTTATATGTGCCGGAAGTGATCAGGTACACGCGAATACTGCCGCGTTTTTA
>JAFAGE010000153.1 GCA_023423015.1 Bacteroidota bacterium | reverse complement strand
GCCGTTTGCCGTCTCACGTCTGCCGTTTGCCGTTTTTTCCCTACCTTAAACCCCATGCTCCGGAATACTAACTGCCGCCTGCTGTTTTGCTTTTTGGTGTGCTGCCAATTCGCTCTTGGTTCGCGGGCTCAGAATGCAACGCAACCCGATCCATACTCCAGGCCGGCCCTGGTGATTGTTGACATGCAGAACGACTTTGTAAGGCAGGGTGCGCCGATGGAAGTTCCCGATGCCCGCAATACCATCGAACAAAATAAACAGCTGCTTGAATTGTGCCGAAAGGCCGGAATCCCGGTCATCTTTACCCGTTTTATTGCTACCGACGACCCTTCACTGCTCTGGAACTGGTCGCCCAAAATTGCTCCCCCATTGTACGCCTGCAAGCGTGGGTACCAGCGTTCATACCCGGATATTAATAAGAAGCTCGAGTGTATTGCCGTGATTGATGAGCTGGCACCGTTACCATCAGAAATAATAATCGATAAAAACGGTTACGGGGCTTTTCACCATACATCGCTCGACAGTGTGCTGAAGAAGCTGGGTGTTGAATCCATCCTGCTTACCGGGACGGTAACCCAGATATGCGTAGAAGAAACCGGAAGGGAAGCTTTTCACCATGGGTACAAAACAACCATGATTACGGATGCTGTTTCTTCTTTTGCTCCCGACTTACATACTGCAACCATACGCAACTTCGCCATGAAATTCGGCTGGACAAAAACCACCGCCGAAGTTGTACAGAAACTGAAAGAAATCTACGCCATCCGTTAGTTATTAGTTTGTTCCGGATATTTAAAACTATTGCAGCCATATGCATCGCAGGAAATTTATCAGAAATGTTGCCATCGGCTCGGCTGGTGTACTCGCCGGCCTTCCTTACACGACAATCAAAGGAGCCGAAACGTCGAAACTCAAGATTACAAAAATCCGTTACTACAGCGCACCGGGTTATACCAAACCGCTGTTTAACCAGGCCAGGGGTATAGTAGAAGTAGAAACCGATGGCGGAATCATCGGAATTGGTGAAGGAGGTTCACCGGATAATATTGCACAATGCGCACAGATGCTGATTGGTGCAGATCCCTTCCGTATAGAACATCTCTGGCAATACCTCTACCGTGGTATGTTTTATCCGCCCGGCCGTGAAAAGCTTCACGCACTTGGTGCAATTGAAATGGCTTTGTGGGACATCAAGGGCAAAGCCCTGAACGTGCCCGTGTACGAACTGCTTGGTGGCGCCACACGCGATTTTATCGAATGTTATGCTACGGGATTCAGGGCATCGAAAGCAACCACCGAAGAAGAAAGGGCAAAAGATTGTTTAAAGGCGGGCCTGAGATGCTATCGTATAGGCATCACCGGTGGAAATGATCCCAATGTGCCTTTTGACTTCTACGAAAACGCCGTTGCTACTATCGCCGAATGTAAGAAGATAGACGCTGCTGTTGGCGGCGCAGGCCGCTGGGCCATCGACCTGCATACCCGTTTCGACCTCACGGAAGGCATCATGATTTGTAAGGAGATTGAAAAATTGCAGCCATATTTCGTGGAAGATATTGTGCGATCAGAAAACCCGGCTGTTTATAAAACCGTGCGTGCAATGACTACTGTTCCGATTGCAGTGGGAGAACAGTACGGCGATCGCTGGGACATTAATGAATTGATTGAACAAAGGTTGATCGACTATGCCCGGGTTACCTTGCCGAATGTGGGAGGCATCAGCGAGTTCAAAAAGATAGCTGCGCTCTGTGAAACGCACTATGTGGGCATGATCCCGCATTTCACCGGGCCACTATCAACCGCCGCACTAGTACACACGCTTGGCTCCAGCAGCTTCACGCGCTGCCTCGTAGAACTGGCAGGTGGCGAACCTGAAAAACCGGCTTACTTTAATGAAGACCTGGTTGATTTCCGAAATGGAAAAATGTACCTGAACTCCCGTCCAGGTCTTGGGGTAAAATTCGATCCAAAAAAAGCAGGGTTTCTTTTCGAGATCACTTCAAACACCAAATATCCGCATCCGTACCTGAAAGCGCCCGACGGATCAATTCACAACTGGTAAACCGGGCAAGAGTATTCAATGACATCAACAAAACGAACCGGGTACCGGTGGATCATTGTCGCACTGCTGTTCTTTGCAACGGCAATTAACTATCTCGACAGGCAGATCATCGGTTTATTAAAACCAATCCTCGAGAAGGAATTCAATTGGAGCGAGACAGACTATGCGCAAATAGTAATGGCATTTACTGCAGCCTATGCAATAGGCCTGCTGTTATTGGGTAAATTCATAGATGTAGTGGGCACACGGATCGGTTATGCAGCAACGATTATCTTCTGGAGCATTGCCGGAATGTTGCATGCCTTTGCACGAACCGTACCCGGATTTGCATGGGCTCGCATTGCGTTGGGAATAGGAGAGGCGGGAAATTTTCCTGCAGCAGTGAAGGCCGTTGCAGAATGGTTTCCCAAAAATGAAAAGGCATTGGCCACAGGGATTTTTAATGCCGGCACCAGCGTGGGTGTGGTGCTCGCGTTGCTGATAGTTCCCGTGATACTGACGCACTACGATTGGCAGGAAGTATTTATCATTACCGGTGCGTTGGGATTCGTGTGGTTGATATTCTGGTTGATCTTCTACCAGGTGCCATCGAAACAAAAACGCCTTTCGAAGGAAGAACTCGCGCTGATTGAATCGGGGCAGGAAAAAACCGAAGAAACTACCGCGAAAGTAAGCTGGTTCAAATTGTTTCACCTGCCGCAGACCTGGGCCTACATTACCGGCAAGGCATTAATCGATCCCATTTATTGGTTCTTCCTTTTCTGGTTGCCTTCTTATTTCGCCACCACTTACCAGCTCGATATGAAAAAGCCGAGCCCTGAGTTGATGATTGTATACGCAGCAACAACCGTTGGAAGTATCGCGGGTGGGTACATCTCGTCGGCGCTGATCAAAAGAGGGTGGCCAACAATCAAAGCACGCAAGGCAGCGCTGTTATTATTTGCCATACTTGAATTCACGGTGATCACGGTACAGTTTGCCGATAGCAAATGGATTGCCGTTGCATTGATCAGCATCGCGGTAGCTGTACACCAGGCATGGGCTACCAATGTATTTACATTGGCTTCCGATATGTTTCCCAAAGAAGCTGTCAGCTCTGTTGTCGGCATTGGAGGAATGGCTGGCGCTGTGGGAGGAATTTTGTTTCCGATGCTTGTCGGTCAGTTGCTGGATCATTTCAAGGCGTTGGGAAATTTGTCAGCAGGATACAACATACTATTTACCATCTGCGGCCTTACATACCTGGTTGCGTTCGGTATCATACACCTGCTTACGCGAAAACAAAAAAAATAGTTAGGCACTTGATTTCATCAGAAGAGGGGCAAGTTGTTCTTTGTCGTCGCGAATAAATGTAACGATCTGCTGCAGGTAAGATGGCAGGGAGCGAAACAGCCGATGCATCTCTGCCGTTGCCGGCTCATGAGCATAACCTGTTCCTTGTGGATGATGAATCGTGTGGCTATAATCGCGCAATACAGGCCGTTCCATTGAAAAACTGATGGCTGAAAATAACACATCAAGTCCCCACCCATATTTATTTTGCGATAAGTTGATGTTCAGATCCGTAAATGCTTTCACAATATCAGCGTGTATAAACCAGCAGGTGCAGTCGGTGCACGACACAATACGCAAGAAAGGATCGTTGCATTGAAGCGACAAAATATCGACCCGCTCGCCGGTGTGATAAGTGTAGTCAACATTGGGAGCATATAAACCCCACTGATAATCTTCGAATGTCACTTTTGCGCGGGAAATGATAGACGCCCAGTCATGATAACCAGCGTCGCCCTGTATATGGAAGAAAACATCGCCCTCGAATAATGAAAATGCAGTGAGTAGTTGCCGGGTAAAAAAAGCAGCATCCCCGATATTCACCCAACCATCACGTGCGTATTCTTCATCACTGTTTATAACAACAGGTCTATAATTAATTTCTTCCAATTGATGAACTGAATGAAGAACATTATCTGTTTGTCCCTTCCAGTTGAAAATGAACGGATGAATACGCATTAAACGAATTGACGCTTAAAGATAACAGAAAGGCAGTAGCTTTCAGCCGCAAAACAAACCCGCATGACGCTGAAGCAGCATCTGTTAAACCTTTACCGTGAATATGGTGGCTCAAGTGACATAACTGAACCCACCCCCGAAGTAGAACTCCTGGTGTCGACGATGAATAAAGATGATGAAGAATTTTTGGAAGGAATGATTTCGGAAATGGACAAGACTCAGTTGTATATTACCGTGGTAAATCAAAGGAGCGGAGAACGGAGAGCGGAGACCGGGGAAAAGATAGAAAAGGAGAAACAGAAAGGAAAAGAGTGTTTTTCTCACGCCATCCGGATATTTGATGTTGATGATTCAGGCCTATCAAAAAGCAGAAACACCGCGCTGAAAATCGCCACTGGCGACATATGCCTATTCGCCGACGACGACCTTGTTTATTATGAGGGATTTGCAGAATGTGTAAACCTCGCACATCATTTTTTTCCTGAATATCATGTCATTCTTTTTCGTGTCAACGACGGCACTAAGCAGCCGGCGAGGCGATATGCTGATAAAATCAGTGAACGAAACATTGAGAATGCCGCAGCAGTTATTTCCTACGAAATATCATTTAAAAGGGATGCTGTTGTTGAAACAGGAGTTCGTTTCGATGAAATGTTTGGTCTCAACGCAACCTTTCACATTAGCGAAGAGCGCATTTTTATTGCGGATTGTATTAATGCAGGCTTGAAAGTGCTCGAAATTCCTATTGCAATCGTTGAGCACAAAGGCATCAGCACCGGATTGAACCCGGACAACCGCTACATCAACCAGGTGTGCCACGGTGCAGCTTATGCGCGTATATACGGCCGACAGGAAGCGCTGCGCAGGTTTAGCGTCTCGATGTCGCGGATAGATCCTGATGCGCCGGTTTCACGAATGGACGACTATCTATATTTCTTTAAGGGCATCACCGACTATTGCAGAATGACAGAAGGTAACTCACAAAACTGATTTCGCATCAGCCTGCTGAATTTTCATCAGCATTTTTCCACCATTCATCAAATAGAAAACCATTGTAAAAGTCTTCTTCCTAACTTCTGATGGCAAACCATGATGGCCATTGGGAACATAATATTGCTGCTTGCCGGTCTGTTACAAGGCATTCTGCTTACCATTCTCTTCCTGAAAAGGAAAATCTACCGGCAGGGATTTGGGTTCCTTCTTGCTTACGTGCTGGTGTTGCTGGCGCAGCTTGTGTTTAAAATATCCGACAAAGTTTGGCTGGTCAACAACCTGCAGCTTGGTTACGCATATTCATACCAGCTGCCCTATCTATATGGACCGCTTGCCTGGTTGTTTGCTGCCAGTATATTCAAAAACAAAATACCCCGGCGGCTGGTGATGTTGCATCTGCTTCCATTTGCCATTGCCATTATTCTCGAAACATTTTTCCAGCTTTCTGACAATGCAGTTATCCTGTTTTATTTGTGCCGTGGTTGGGGTCCGACATCCGTGCAGGTAATTTCGATTGTCGTTTACCACCTGCTTGCACTGCGGGCCTGGAAGAGATACAATGACAGCCTTACGGCATTTTCGGCCGACCACAGGATAAGAATGCGGTGGGTTCGTTATTTTATTTTCGTTTCCCTGGCAGTTTGCCCCTGCATTTCGTTGCTCATCGGCTTCATCTACATGACATATCCCGCCTGGTTTGCTCTCCGGTGGGGCTTCGTGTTGCTTGTAGGTTTTATATACTGGATAAGTTATAGCGCGATGAACCAGCCACAGCTCTTTGTGCCTTTTATCAACCGCGAATTTCAGCCTTCCTCAAATAAACCAGGGATTCCACCACTCGTCGTGCGGAAAAGCCCGGTTAAATATTCTTCATCAACACTCACAGCATCCGAAGCAGGCCGGATCGAACAGACGCTCCTGCAATTGATGGAGGTTGAAAAAATTTATACCGATACGGAACTTAATATCGACCGCCTGGCGGCTGTTCTCCACACCAACCGCCACTTACTATCCCAGGTGCTGAACCAGCGGCTTAACCAATCCTTTTATGACTTTGTAAATGGTTACCGAATTGCGGAAGCCAGGAAGCTGCTGTGCGACGTAAAGTTCGCGCACATTAAGATTTCATCCATCGCATACGATGCCGGATTTAATTCACTCTCAGCTTTCAACGATGTTTTCAGGAAACATACGGGAACCACACCCTCGGCTTATCGGCGATCGGGTGGAGAATCCCACGAAAAACTAGCCGGCAACACTTCCTGATTCATCGTTTCGTTAGGAAAACGGCTGCTCCGGCTGTTAAATTCCCGGAAAAATTTATGAACCGATCGATTTCCAGGAACCTGGTGTTGGCCCTGGTTCTACTGAACTATTCATCCGTTGCTTTTACGCAAACTGCGGCGCGTTCAGCGCTCGACGGCACTATGTACGGCGTGGTGCTCGACGACCCGGGAACTAAACAAATTAATATAAAACCCGATGTATTGTACTACAAAGACGATAGTATAGCATTACACATTGATGTATATACTCCACCCGATCTGAAAACAGGAGAGAAGCGCCCGGCAATTGTATTTCTCAATGCTGTGGGCGACGTTCCCAACGACCCAAAAGTAAAAAGCTGGGCCATTTACACCAGTTGGCCAAAGCTGATGGCCGCGAAAGGCTATATCGGAATATCCATGGAATCTGACCGCCAGAATGTTAACCGCTCTATAGCCGAACTCTTTAAATTTCTCGATAAAGACGGTGCCAGGTATGGAGTTGATAAAGACAAACTAGGCGTTTATGCAGCATCGGCAAATGTTTCGCGGTCGATCAACTACCTGATGAGTGAAGAGGTAAGCAAAGGCATCAAAGCAGCAGTACTTTACTATGGTGCTGCAATCGACGGTCCTTTCAGGAAGGATCTGCCCGTATATTTTGTGATTGCGGAAGGAGATGTGAGGGGAAATAATTATGCCTCTTTATGGGCAAGTGTATTGAAGAATAATGCGCCGTGGACGATCCGGATGGCAACGGGAATGCCGCACGCGTTCGATGCCTTCAAGGACAATGATGAATCGCGTATCGTTCTAAAGGAGACCATATCCTTCTGGCAGAATCATCTCGACCCTGTTCCGCAACCATCGTGGAAACCATCAGAAGCACGGGAGATTATTTCTTACCTGTATTCTGACGCTTTCAAAGGATTACCATTGCTGAAAAAATTTACAGAAAATAATCCGCAGGATCAGCGCGCTTTGTTCACCTACGGCGAGATACTCTTCCGCGAGAAAAAGTTCGACGAAGCGAAAGCCAGCTTTTTACAATTGCTGAAGGCTGATCCGCAACATATCCGTGCCATGATCCAGATGGTTGCTTTGATGCACACGACCGGGAATACTGTGGAAGCGGAGAAATATATTCAACAGGCCATCAACACCGGCAAGATGACGTCGAATTTATATGGACAGCTTGGCTTTGCACTTCTGGTTGCCAATAAGAATTCAGAATCTGCTAAATATTATGAAAAAGCAGTTGCCACGGAACCAAAAGGAGTAGATTATTACAATCTGGCCTGTGCTTATGCCAAAGACAATGTAGCCGATAAAGCCTTAGTTGCTCTCGAAAAGGCCGTGGACATGGGGTATGGAACCCGTGCACACATGGACTCCGACGGCGACCTCGAATCAATAAGATCCACAGAAAAATACAAACAGATAGTTAGTAAAATCAAATAGTAAATCTATTCACCGCTATTGCTTATTCACAATCCAATCTCCTCAATAAGTTTGATGTAACGGGGATGCGAGCTGTATTCAAAGTATTCGCGTTGCACTTTCATGTAAATCATGATGCCATATTTTTCTCTGGCTAGTTTCTCCATGATCCAGAAGTTTTCGTCAAAACCTCCCAAGGATATTTTAATTGTAGCGATGGCGTATAGTTTATCATTATTCATGGGAGGTTGTTCCAACTCCTGCAATATCTTTTTTGCATCGTCTTTTTTGCCGAGTTTTACATAATTAATGGCGAGCAACGATAACATCACGGGGCGGCGGCCGGAAAGATCAACCGCTTTTTTGAATTCTTTTTCTGCAGAAGTGTAATTTTTCAATTTTGCATTTGTCATCCCCGCTGTAAAATGCGCCTCTGCATATGAAGGATCCAGTTTAAGTGTTCTGTGAATCTGTTCAAGGGATTTTTCAGGTTCATTCCTGAAATGATATATCCTGGCGATACCGGTATTAACGCTCGACGAGAGCGGATCAAGATCATAAGCAATCATTATCTGCCGCAATGCTTCATCGAGTCTGCCTTTTACTGCAAGAAAAAGCGCGTACCATTCATGCGCAGTTGCATATCCTGGTTTCAGGTTGATCGCTTTACGAAATTCTTCTTCTGCACCTACCCAATCCCAGTCGGCCCTGAATTTGATGTAACCCAAAGCAGCATGCGCCTCCGCCATGTTCGAATCCAGTTTCAATGCTGTATTTACGGTATTTTTCGCCCGGTCAACAAGACTCCTGTCGGCTCCACCATAACCGGCTACGCTTATCAGTGTATACGCATATGCCAAGGAAGGATATGGTAACGTGAAGTTCGGATCGAGTTCGATTGATTTTTCAAGATGGCCGATACCTGTACGGATGCTTTCCGGTGTTCGCTGGTTCACAAAATGACGCCCCGTAAGGTATTCCTGGTACGCATCCATGTTTTGTGTGGTGGATGGATTAACATGGCCGGCATTAGTTTCCACGAGGCGGAGCTTCAATTCTTTCGCGATGCTTGAAGCAATTTCACTTTGGATGGAAAAAATATCGCTGAGTTCTCGATCATAATCCTGCGACCAGAGATTTTCCTGCCGTGCAACATCTATCAGCTGAACGGTTATCCTGGCTTTATTATTCAGTTTGCGCACACTTCCTTCCAACACGGTTCCAACGCGCAGCTCGTCACCGATCTGACCCACATCTTTCGTCGTTTCTTTATATTTCATGATCGATGTGCGGGCGATCACACTGAGCCCACCAATTTTTCCAATGCTTGATATCAGCTCTTCAGTCAGTCCGTCAGAAAAATAATCATCTTGTGGATCGTTGCTGATATTTTTAAGTGGAAGAACCGCAAGGCGGTGCCTCATCGGTGATGATGCTTTAACGTTGGAATTCGAGGTGAAAAATAAAAATGCGCCAATCAGCAGCACCAGTATTATTCCGCCTGCAATGGTGAGCACCTTTGTGTTTTTTTTGCCGGCGTTTTTCGTGTTTGCCCGCGATGCCTCCAGCCATGGTAATGCAATGTGATACACATCCATCGGCATTGTAATGTTTTTCAAACGTTCAGAGCCGGCGAGCACCACGTCGTATTCAATTTTGTTCCGCACCTGGCGGGCCATGTCTTCCGAAATACAGATTCCGCCCGGTTGTGCCAAAGGTTCCAGACGCGCAGCAATATTTACCCCATCACCATGAACGTGATTGTCAACGCATACCACGTCACCAATATGTAATCCGATCCGAAGCCGGATGTTATTTGCCTTGTCAACGGATTTACTTCTTTGGTGAAGTGTTGACTGAATTTTTATCGCGCAGTTCACCGCCTCCACTGCACTGTTGAATTCTACAAAAAAGAAGTCGCCGGCAGTTTCAATTTCCCGGCCTTCGAACTGTCCGAAAATGGATCTCAGAATTGTACGGTGTTCTTCAAGCAGTTGCAGGGCCAGTGCCTCATTTGTTTGAGCAAGGGCACTGTAACCGACCATGTCGGTGAACATTATCGCAGAAAGTCGGCGCATCTCAGGTTGAACTATTGAAGGGAGGACTAAGGAGGTTTTCAGAGAGAGGGGAGCGCTGAATACGCGAAGTTACAAACTTTCAAATGATGTTGAAGAAGGTGTAATAACGGTATGAGGCCGATATCCTCAAAAAAAGAGCCGCACGATGGCGGCTCTCCTGAATATCCTAAGTAATGAGATTAATTTGAGTAAACCGGTGTATCCTGGTTTTCTTCCACACCCAGTGGCAATGGCTCGTCCAATGCAATGGTTTGTGGCAGGCCCGTGTTTATGCTGTCGATGATCTTCAAAGTAACCAACGTGGTTAAATACAGGGAATTAAACCCTATAGGAGCGGGTAATCCGTTTTGTACAGCGTTTGCAAAGGCTTCCACTTCCTGCTTGTGCCCTTTACCCTGGTTTGCAATTTTTATTTCCTTATTATTCCGGAAGAGTACTCCCGACTTAAAGTCGTTGATTGTGAAACTTACATTGCCACCGAAGATTTCCAGTTGCTCTTTCGGCATGGCTTTGTCGCCATTCGCTACGTAAGTGAGGTTGCCCACAGAACCGTTTGCGAACTTCACCACTACAGCAACGTTGTCGTCGTTCTTCAATGTATCGTTGGCCGAATCGATACATTCTGCATACACCTTTACAGGATCTGAACCGGCGATATATTGCATGAGGTCGATAAAGTGGCAAACTTCTCCCAGTATTCTTCCTCCACCTGCTTCGCGTTGGGTCCAGTGTTCTTTCGGAATAAATCCTGCATTAACCCTGAAGTTCATTACGAGCGGCTCGCGAACTGTTTCAAATTCTTTTTTCGCGCGAACGGCTATGTCTGAAAACCTGCGGTTGAACCCAACCATCAGCACATTTGGATTTGCTGCATAGGTTGATTTCACTTGTTCCAATTCATCGTATGTAAGCGCGAGTGGCTTTTCAACAAATACTGCTTTGCCGTGCTTAAGGCCTTCAATCACGTATTTGGCGTGCGTGTCGTGCTGCGTAGCTATAAATACAGTATTGATAGCTTTATTATTCAGAATTACGTCGGCATCCGTAGCATTGTTCTGGAATCCGAATTTGGTTGCAACGTTCTTGGCATTTACACCGGTACGCGTAACAACGGTGTCAAGGTTGCCGAGGGCTTTTGCATTTGGCAACAGGTACGATTGCGCAAAACTTCCGGCACCAATGAAGCCAATGTTGAGTTTACCAGCTGCAGCATTTCCCGATGGTTTCGGTACTACCGGCTTCTTCGACTCTTCAGAGTACTTCAGCAACATGCCAATGTACGGTTCTTTCTTTTTTCCGAGAATGATGTCGTAGGCCTCCATTCCATTCTCGATATCGAAGGTGTGGGTGATCAATGGTTTTACATCAATCATCTTCATCGACAACAGATCAAGGAATGCTTCCATATTTCTCTGCTCGGTCCAACGTACGTATCCGATTGGGTAATCGGTTCCTTCTTCTTCGTATTTCACGTCATAACGTCCGGGACCATACGAACATGAAATTTTTAATTCAAGTTCTTTACGATAGAAATGGGGTTCGCGTGGAATCTCCATTGGAACTGCACCTACCAGGATTACTTGTCCTTTTCGGCGAAGCAACTCAGTAGCCAGCACAATAGGATCGTTCTTTGGTGCACCTGACTCTTATACACATGTCACCCTGCCGA
>JAFAGE010000138.1 GCA_023423015.1 Bacteroidota bacterium | reverse complement strand
TCTGTATGCACTCCATTCAAGTGGTACGATTTGTCGAAAGAAGAATCGACATCTCTTATCGTGTATCCATTCTGTTACATGGATGCAACGGCTTACTTCCCGGAACAACTGAATCCTCAGCAGGCCTACAACGAATTGATGCAACTGTACAATTCTGTACGCCGCGTAAATGGAATGCTCGTCACCATCTGGCACAATCACCTCCTGGGCACAGATAAGAAAATGAGCGAGTGGCGGAAAATGTTTGAGCTGTTTATGAAAGAAACCGTGTATTGGGATGCTTACTACGACGGCAGCAAGGAATTAAGTGAGGACTTCTTTCTCCCGCGTGTCTTTTCTTAGCGCGTTATTGATCATCCACACGCCATAAAGAGTTATTGCGCCACCGCTGATGATGAATATGGTGAGCTTTTCCTGGAACAGGATTGCACCGAGTACTACAGCAACGATAGGATTGATGTATGCGTAAATGGACATCTGTTCCACCGAAAGTTTTTGCAGCGCATATAAATATGCTGCAAACGCGATGATTGACCCAAATACAACCAGGTAACCGATAGCTGACCATGCCTGCCAGGTTATTTCGGTGATCGGCACGGTTGCACCTGTTACATAAGACACGATGAGCAACACAGTACCCGCCATAAACATCTGCAGGCCGAGGCTGAAGTACGCATTGAAAAAGCGCGCCTCTTTTTTGGTGAAGAGGGTGCCAAGTGCCCATGTCCATGATGCGGTGAATGAAACAGCAATTCCGAATAGGAATTCCGGGTTCATGAAGTCGAGCAGGTGCTCATAAAATATCACGCAGATACCAGCAAAGCCGAGCAGGAAACCTTTCAATGCAGCGCCTGGTATACGATCGCGCGAGGTAAACAGGCCGATAATAACTATCCAAAGCGGAAAGGTTGCCGCAATAATTGCCCCAAGGCCGGCAGAGATATATTGAACTCCCCAGGTAGTAAGACCATTGCTGCAAAGAATATTGAGAAAGCTGAGAACACCGATGGCATACCATTCACGTCCCCTTGGCCATTCGGCCCCAATGCTTATGAAAAAGATGATGTATACAAGCCCGGCAAGCAGTTGCCGGATGCCGGCGAGCTGCAATGCAGGCATTTGCATCACACCTTGCTTCGATGCGATCCATGTGGTTCCCCACAAAAAACATACTACAGCGAGAGCCAGGATGGCTTTAGTTCTACTGCCCGACTCACCAGGCGTGATGCTGCTCATTTGAAGTGATATTCCTTGCTAGTGTTTAAAATGCCGCATACCTGTTATCACCATTGCCAAACCATTTGCCTTACAATACTCGATTGAATCCTTGTCGCGGATCGATCCACCCGGTTGAATGAATGCAGTAATTCCTACCGCGTGCGACATCTTCACACAATCATCAAAAGGGAAAAATGCATCTGAGGCCAGAACAGATCCGTTGAGATCGAAATTGAATTGTTTTGCTTTCTCAATGGCCTGTCTCAATGAATCAATCCGGCTTGTCTGCCCGCAACCTTTTCCAATCAGCTGCCTGTTCTTCACCAGTGCGATGGCATTCGACTTCAAATGTTTACACACGAGGTTCGCAAATTCCATGTCGCTGCGTTCCTGCTCGCTGCTATCGCGTCCCCCTGATTCTTCCCATTTGCTGAAATTGCCGATATCGGCTTGCTGCGACAATACTCCATTAAGAAGCGAACGATATTGTTGAGAAACTTCCGGTTTTGTATGTTGTTTCAACAGGATTCGGTTTTTCTTCGAACGCAGAATTGTTAAGGCTTCTTCGCTGAATGAAGGTGCCACAAGTACTTCGAAGAAGATTTCATTGATCGCCTGCGCCGTTGCTGCGTCTACTTCTGCATTACAAGCCAGAACACCACCAAATGCACTTTCAGGGTCACCCGCCAGTGCGGCATCCCATGACTCTTTCACCGTACTCCTGGAGGCGATACCGCAAGGGTTCGTGTGTTTAATTATAGCAAACGTGGTGTCGGTAAATTCATTGATCAGTTGCACTGCAGCGTCTACATCCACCAGGTTATTGTACGAAAGTTCCTTGCCATTAAGCTGTGTAAACCATTTGTTCAGATCACCGGCATAGCGCCCTTCCTGGTGCGGGTTTTCTCCATAACGCAGAATAGTTTCTTTTGCAAATGGGTTAAGGTGTTGTGTTCCCATAAAGTAGTTGGAAATCGCAATATCGTAACCCGAACAAATATTGAATGCACGTGCGGCAAAACTTCGGCGTTGTTCAAGCGATGTTTCACCTTTTTGCTCATGCAGTATCTTTTCGAGTTCTGCGTAATCGGCCTTTGAAGCGACTACCAGAACATCTTTGTGATTTTTTGCTGCTGCCCTTATCATGGAAGGACCGCCTATATCAATCTTTTCGATAATTGCTTTTTCGTCGCTGGTACTGGCAACGGTTTCCTCGAATGGGTACAGGTCAACAATAACCAGGTCTATTTCGGGTATTTTATATTCCGCCATCTCAGACACGTGCTGGTTGTCGTCGCGCTTACCAAGAATTCCACCAAATACCGCAGGATGCAGTGTTTTTACCCGGCCACCCAGGATGGATGGATAGGTGGTCAGGTTCTCGACGGGAGTTACCGGTATCCCCAGCTTTTCGATAAAGC
>JAFAGE010000079.1 GCA_023423015.1 Bacteroidota bacterium | reverse complement strand
CCTGAGCCTGGGAGGCGGCGTAACCTGGGATTATACCGCACAATATGGAAATCGTGTGGCCGCGGCAGCACCGATCTGTGGCGGATCGTGGCCTGACCCGAAACGGGCGTCGCGCATCGCATCGTTTGGAACACCCGTTTGGGCATTTCATAATGGTGACGACAAAGTGGTTCCTGTGTCTTACACAAAAGATTATGTAAACATTATCAACAGCCATAAACCTGCAGTGGCTGCCCGCTATACCGTATGGCCCACAGGCGGTCATGATTCATGGACGAAGGCCTACGATCCGGCTACTAAAGAAAAGGGTCAAAATATGTACGAATGGATGCTCAGTTTTAAGCGGTGACGATAATTTTTGGGGTGGCCCGGAATTTACATGCTGCTGTTTTTGTAAATTTATAATCACCCTAATCGTTACGTTCGCATGAGTGTTCGCGGCTGTTTGCTGTTGAGTTGTGCCGTTGTTCTTTTACTTTTTGCGTGTAAAAAGAATAATGTTTCACATTTACCCCCGCCAATTTATGGCGACACCACTACAGGGGTGCCCGAGCAACCTGCCGTTACCTACGATCAGAAAGCTGTTCACGTTCGCATCAATGACAATGTTGGTGGATACTATGAAGCACTGCCGCCATCTTATGAGCAGGAGGCTGAAAAGCATTTTCCACTGTTGCTTTTCCTGCACGGCGGGGGTGAATTGGGTGATGGAGGACCCGAACAGCTTCCAATGCTTAATAAGAATTCACTTACAAAACGTTTACACGAAAAGAAATTTCCCACAAGCTTTACCGTGAACGATGAAAGTTTTTCGTTTATCATCATCAGTCCGCAGTTTCAAGAATGGCCGAACGTAGAAGACATTCATGGAGTACTACTTCATGTACTTGATAAATATCGCGTGGATACAACCAGAATTTACATGTCGGGCCTGAGTATGGGTGGTGGTGAAACCTGGGAGTATGCAGGTTCGCAGTATGGGAGATCCATAGCGGCGATTGTGCCGATTTGCGGAGCTTCATGGGCCGACAGCGCAACTGCACGACAGATTGCCGCTAATGAAGTGCCTTCGTGGGCATTCCACAACAAAGACGATTCCGTTGCTACGTATTATTCAACGACGCGTTATGCGCGATTGATCAATGCTGAAAAACCGAAATTCCCGGTGAAGGTTACTATATGGGAAACAGGAGGTCATGATGCATGGACCCTTGCCAGTGATCCAACGTATCGGGAAGAGGGTAAAAATATGTATGAATGGATGCTGCAATACACCCGGCGATCCTGAGGCAGCCTGCTATCACATCCAGATATCCATAGTGGGATCTTCGATGTGTTTCTCATCAGCCAGGTATTGGATATAAACAATTGCTACTGCGGCTACTGTACCAATTAATGCGGCCGCCAATAAAATCTTCTTCATACACCGAGTTTGTATTTATACAGGCAATCGTTGTGCCAAGGCTCCCAATGCTTTACGCCACTCTTTCACTTTCAGCAAGCCGGATTCGAATCGGATTGTTCTTCTTTTTCATCTTGTTCAACCAGATAAAAGTACCGGTTACAGGAAGGCTTGTGGCAATAAGGCACACAACGAAATAAATAATTTTTGAAAAGGTACCAAAAATTTCGCCTGTATGTATCGGTTTGATGGAATCAGCAATCTGAACATTCAGCGGTTTATCGGAAAAAGCCTCCCTTTTCAGCAACGCACCATTGTATTGGTCGAATTGCGCCTTATCCGAACCAGATACTGCAAAAAATCCGGTGGCCGATTTAGTTACCACGATTGCATTTGTATCGTTCTCGGGTATCGATAGCCGCAAGTTTCCGGTGTATACGAACGTTTTGTTTGTTTCTGTAACAACCTGTTCCAGCGATGCTTTTCCTGGTTTTTCTCCGGGTATAGTAGACGGCAAAGGTTTTTCTCCTCGCCCTTTAAAAACTTTTGCGCCCAACACATCTCCCAATCCGTCGCGGTACCATTCAAACGACCAGCATAAACCCGTGAGTGACATAATCAGTAATACAAGAAAAGAATAGAAACCAAGCGTATTGTGCAGGTCGTGGTTGATGCGTTTCCAGTTTGCTGAAGTTTTGATAGAAAGTGCCTGCTTCAACAACCGGATTTTTGCGGGGAACCAAATGACAAGCCCGCTGAGAATCAGGAACACAAAAATGATCGTGGATATTCCTACCACTATTCTTCCCACAGAATCTTCCATCAGCAGCCAGCGATGCAGTTTCATCATGGTTGCAAAGAACTCGCTTGTAGATCCGCCCTGTTCGCCTTCTACTTCACCCGTATAAGGATTGACGAAAAATGTTTTTGGCCGACCTCCTCCGGGTTTCTGTTCAGCACGTTTTTCTTTCTCCGGGGAAGTCTTTTTGACAGACACCTGCCAGTTCATGTCTTTGTCGGAAGGAATGACTATGGATGTTACTTTCCCTTTGCCAATTATTGCTGCTTTGGCTGCAATAGTATCCGGCGACAGCATTACTGCACCCGTTGGTACATTCGCATAATACTTATCCGAATCGATCCAATGCTCGATTTCGGCCCTGAACGTGTATATGGTTCCACTGAGGCAAACCACAAAAAGAACAAGACCGCTGGCTAATCCAAGCCACAGATGAAGTTTGTTAAATACTTTCCTGATTCCGTTTCTGTTCATATCCTGCTGTATGCAGGAAGCTATCGCCACGGCGATAGCTTCCTGATAATGTATCAAAAAGTTTTTTAAAACCTGTAACTGGCTGTTGCAATCAACTGTCGTGGTGCGATCGGGTTGATGCTATAGTTTTCATGAACGTAATAGTTAAAGGTGTTTGCGATGTTCGAAAGTTTTGCGAGAACCGATACTTTGCCGAAACAGTATCCTGCCGAAAGGTCGATGGTTGTGAATCCGTCAACTGCAATCAGCCTGTCGGTAGTTTCGCCGGTCGAAGCATCCACTACGGTGTTGTTCCAGCCACCGAACCTTTTGCCGATGTAGAACACCGATGCTCCAATCTTCAGGCCGCGCAATGTTCTGCCGTTGAATGTATAAAAAGCACTTGCGTTTCCTGTGTGGGATGGTGTATTTACAAGACGTTCACCCTTTACGAAATTTCCTTTCAGGAAATCGATGTTAGTATAACGCATGTAATTGTGGCTATAACCCGCAAGCAGCATCAAACCGGGTATGGGCTGGCTGGTGAAATCCACTTCAATACCATCGCTGGTAGTTTGTCCTGCAAGAGCTTTGATCGAAGGATCATTGTTCTCTGTGCCATCAGCTTTAAAGCGTGCAGTTTGTGCCAGGTTGTTGTTGATGATGCGGTAGGCAGTGATGTTGGCAGATAGGTATCCGCCTTTGATCAGGTCTGTCTTCACACCCACCTCAAACTGATCGATGATGGAAGGTTCAAGAACATTTCCATAAATATCAATCCCGCTGTTTACGCTGAATGAATTGGCATAGCTGGCGAATACCGACAATTCATCGGTCGGACGGTAAACCAATCCAAGTCTTGGAGAAAATGCTTTGTCGATTTTTGATTTTCCGGCAGCATGAGTTCCGGTGAGCAGGTTAAGAGAATCGGCGGGACGACCTTCCTGGTACGACCAGCGAATTCCTGCGAGTAATTTGATTTTTGGGGTAAGGCTGATCAAATCCTGGATGTAAGCACCGGCGCGGTAAGTTGGTGTTGTTACAACCCGGATTTTGTTTGCTTCGGGAATATCGGTGCGAGCTGTGAACTTACCGGCATCGAAAATGTTGATGGTGTCGTAATATGCGGGTTGATCGAAACCATAGGTTTTATTGCGATACTTTTCTGCATCAACTCCGGCTAAAACCTGGTGAGAAATTCCTCCGGTAATGAATTTTCCGGAAATATTTGCATCTGCGAAATAGTAATTCTCATTGTTAAGTTGTCGGCCAAGAGGTCTTCTCCAGTCTCCGTTCTCCTTAATCTGAATTCTTTCTGTTGAATAATAGTCACGGTTGTACGACTGGTACGCAACGGTTGTATTCAGTGTCCAGTTTTCGTTGAAGCGATGTTTGAGAGATACATTTGCGGTAGCCTGTTTGGTCGTAGCATTTTGCCAGGGAACTCCGAGGAAAGTGTTTCGTGCAAGAGGAGCAACCTGCTTGTCGCCGATAGATCCGATCCCAAAGTCAGGAGTAAACTCGTGGTGCAGGTAGTCTGCTTCCAGGAGGATTTCGGTGCGGGCTCCGAGTTTGAACAGCAGCGAAGGATTGATATAGAATCGTTCGGAACTAACGTGGTCGCGATAGCTGTCGGCAGTCTCATAAGTTCCATTTATGCGGTAAGCAATGCTGTTGGAAACAGGTCCGTAAATGTCGAACGCAGGTTTAAGCAAACCATAGCTGCCGGCGCGAACTGACACTTCGCCGCCTGTTTTAAATTTGGGTTGCTTGGTGATCATGTTGATGATGCCACCCGGAGCAACGTTTCCATATAATATTGCTGCGCTTCCCTTGAGTACTTCCACGCGTTCCAGTGAACTCATTTCGGGCATTGCGCCGGTGTTTATTCTTGCGCCGTTTTTGAACATGTTGTTGGCGCCCATTGAGTATCCACGCGCTGAGAAATTTTCCTGTGTGCTGGCGCGGGTAGTAGAGAGGTAAACTCCGTTGACGTTTCTAACGACGTCGCTCAAACGGTTCACCTGCTGATCGCGCATCACCTGCTGGCTGATCACCGAAGCTGTTTGAGGGAGATCCATAGGGTCAATGTCGGCTTTACCGATGCTAACCGGTTTCTGGTGAGGTTTCTTACCATCCACAACCACTTTAGCCAGGTCGTTCGCGCTTGCTGCCAGTGAAAGTCTCAGTTCGTGGGTTTTACCATTTTGTACATTTATAACCTGTTGTTTGGTTTGCAGGCCGGTATGTGAAAGAATGACTGTCACCTCGCCTGCAGGTATGTTTCTCAGGAAAAAGGCTCCGTTTTCTTCGGTGGTGGTACCCTTGTTTAGTTCTGGCAGTACGATATTTACATGAGCCGCCGGCTCTCCGTCGGTTGTGAATACCCGTCCTTTGATAATTCCTCCCTGTGCGAAAATTGTTGAAGCTGAAGAGATTGCAATGATCAGTAGTATAAGTCGGGTCACGTTTTTGAAATTTGATGCAAATCAAGTTCAAAAAAGATCCAGCGGAATGCCGGATCGGGAAAAACCGTTTTTGAGATCGGGAAAAATCTTCAATCCATGCATATTTTTGCCCGCATGAACACGGTATTAGAGCTTTTGCTAATACCTGCGCCGATGATCCTGCCCCAGTTCGCGTTTTTAGCGGTAAGCAGGGGTAATTAGCCGGCAATTGCCTGAGGGAAAAATATGCCTCGCTGCTTGCCCGCCGAAATTTTCTGAAGTAGCAATCCTTTGATGAATGGTAAATTCCTTAGCCGAAATTTCCTTCTATTTGTATAAACAACGCCTGAACATGTTTCCAATAAAGTACTGTTTCGCCCTTGTCCTTTGCCTGCTTACCAT
>JAFAGE010000075.1 GCA_023423015.1 Bacteroidota bacterium | reverse complement strand
CTGCTATGTAGACGATGCAGTGCAAGGAACCGTTTTGTGCATGGAGAATGAAAAAACGAACGGTGGGATTTTTCACATAGGCATGCAGGAAGAGGAAATTAAAATAGAAGAATTGGTAAAATATATCGGTGATTTGTGTGGTTACAAAGGAAAGTACCAGTTCCAAAGTGCGCCGGATGGTTCAGTGTCGAGAAGATGTCCTGACATCACGCGTGCGAAAACCATGGTTGGCTATGAACCCCGGATTTATTACAAGGAAGGAGTTGCAAAAACCGTAAATTGGTACAAAGAATATTTAAGTGCCGGTAAACTGGTATTTGAGTAGCTGGTCAGTGAAACTAACAACCTGTGGGAGCACTTAGAATAATTCCTAGACTTGACGTAAAAGGCCCGAACCTCGTGAAAGGCATTCACCTGGAGGGTCTTCGTGTTTTAGGCCGGCCGTCGGACTTTGCAAGATATTATTACGAAAACGGCGCAGATGAATTGTTGTTCATGGATGTGGTAGCATCCCTTTATGAACGGAACAGTCTGCACGACATCATCAGCGAAACAGCAGCCAGCATATTCATACCATTTACCGTGGGAGGAGGCCTGCGCAGCATAGATGATATGCGGGAAGTGCTGAGGGCGGGTGCGGATAAAGTGGCAATAAATACCGCAGCTATAAAGAACCCCGGACTGGTTCGCGAGGCATCCCTCATTTTTGGATCATCTACAATCGTTGTTGCCATTGAAGCGATCCGCGAACGCGATGGTCGCTACCTCGCATATACCGATAATGGCCGGGAACACACCGGTATTGAAGTGGTTGAATGGGCCAAAAAGGTAGCTGAATTAGGCGCCGGTGAAATTCTTCTTACGTCTGTGGACAGGGAAGGGACCGGTGAAGGGTTTGACATTGAGTTGGTACAGAAGGTTTCGGCTGCGGTAGACATCCGGGTAATTGCTCATGGCGGAGCCGGCACGGTAAACGATATTGCACGGTTAATCGAAGCCACCGATATAGAAGCTTTTTCGGTCGCTTCCATGTTTCACTATCACTTTCTGCAGGGTAACCAATCCACGGTATCAACCCTCGAAGGAAATAATGAGTTTTTGAGGAAGTCCTCATCTTCTTCTAAATTAATAGAACCTGCCTCCATTCAGGAAGTAAAAAGGGAATTGTTGAAGCGGGAAATTGAATGTAGAATCTGATGCCGGGAGAAAAGAAGGTAGTGATAATAGATTATGGCATGGGGAACCTGTTCAGCGTTCTACAGGCATGCGCATGGGTGGGTCTCAATGCTGAGGTCACCTCTGAAAAACAAGCCTTGCTCGCGGCCGATGCCCTGATTCTGCCTGGTGTGGGTGCTTTCAATGAAGCGATGTTGACCCTGAAGAAGCTTGATCTCATTGAACCTATTCGCGACAAGGTCGCAGCAAATACCCCTCTGCTGGGAGTGTGCCTGGGTCAGCAACTGCTTTTCAGCGAAAGTGAGGAATTCGGGTCGGCAAAGGGTCTCGACTTTCTTCCGGGCTCGGTAAAGAAGTTTCCGGCAAGCTTTAATGGCCGGAGAGTGCGTATACCGCAAATTGCCTGGAACAAAATTCACCAGTGTAACAATTCGTGGAAGAATACTCCGTTTGAAGAACTGAACGATGCCGAGTACATGTATTTCGTGCACTCTTATTATGTGATTCCTGAGAATGGCTCCATAGCGCATTCCCAAACACAATATGAAGGTACTACCTACTGCTCTTCGGTTCTAAGCAATAACATATTCGCTACTCAGTTTCATCCTGAGAAAAGTGCGCTTAAGGGGCTCACCATCTATAAAAACTGGGCGTTGCAAAATGGGGTATATGAAAGCAGAAAAGACAGCTTCTGAGGCGTATTATGGGCTTCCTATGCATGTGCAATTCTGCACACGCTGTGTGATGTCGAACCAACGCCCTAATTCAGCCATAGAGTTCAAGCATACGATAAACAGCAAGAAATCTACCATGAAGATGGATGACAGCGGTATTTGTGATGCTTGCCGGACGGCAGAACAAAAAGAAAATATCAATTGGACCGAGCGGGAGCGCGAGTTGGTGGCCCTGCTCGACCAATATCGCAGCAAAGATGGATCTTACGATTGCCTGGTACCGGGCAGCGGGGGGAAGGACAGCGCATACCAGGCGCACGTATTGAAATACAAGTACGGGATGAACCCGCTAACGGTAACCTGGCCGCCAATCATGTACACAGATTACGGCTATCGAAACTGGAAGAACTGGGTAGACAGTGGCTTTGACAATATCAGCTTCAACAGGAATGGTAAAACGATGAAGCTGCTGACAAAGCTTTCAATAGAGAACCTGTTCCACCCTTTTCAGACATTTATACTGGGTCAGAAAAATCTTGCCCCGAAAATTGCGGCGAAGTATGGGATTAACCTTGTTTTTTACGGCGAGAACGAAGCCGAATATGGTAATCCTATTGCAGATAATTCAACCTCTTTAAGAGACAAGTCTTACTACAGCTTCAGCCATCTTGATGAAGTTTTTTTAGGCGGCGTATCTATTCAGGAGTTAATTGAAAGCCATGAAATGAAGCTGGGCGACCTTAAGTCGTTTCTTCCACAGGAAGCTTCAGAACTCGAGAAATCCAGGATTGAAATACATTACCTGGGTTATTACCTGAAATGGACGCCGCAGGAAGTTTATTACTATGCGGTAGAGAACACCGGTTTCAAGGCCAGGCCATTCAGAACGCAGGGCACATACAGCAAATACAACAGCATCGACGACAAGATCGACGATCTCCATTATTATACTACTTTTATAAAGTTCGGCATAGGAAGAGCTACTTATGATGCTTCCCAGGAAATACGCAACAGGCACATCACACGTGCCGAAGGCATGAAACTGGTTTCGCGGTTCGACGGCGAATTTCCTGATCGCTATTTCGAAGAGGTTATGGAGTACCTGCAGATCGATCCGGGTTACTTCAAGGGAGAACTGACCGATCGTTTCAGATCTCCGCACTTATGGGGACAATGTAACAATGGTGAATGGAAGCTCAGACACACTGTGAATAAGGACGGTCTGGACGACTAACGTGAAATCCCATAAATACCTATGGACATATTAAATCTCGAATTTCCAAACCTTGACCGGGACAGGCACATCATTACCCCGGTTTATTCTTATCTCAGGAAAAGAAAGGGTATTTCGGTTGTTTCTAAAAATCTCAACAACCGGTTTTTTTATTTGCTGAAATACAGGCCCCGGCTGCTTCTACTTTCAAATGCACACGGGCAGAATGAAACAATAGAGATCATGAAAGTTGCCCGCGCAGCGGGAATTAAAGTGGTTACTCTTGTTACTGAAGGTAATTTTCATGAAGAAAACCTCCCCGGATATCTCTGGGGTTGGAACCGTGAAAGGAAGTTAAACCAGGATGCTTTTATTCTCTGGAATGAAAGAAGCAAAACAATGTCGCTAAAGCATCACCCGGAGCTGGAAGGCAAATTGTTTGTATCTGGTGCCACCGGGTTCGACAGGTACTCCCTGTTTAAGTTCAAAACAAAAGATCAGTTTCTTAAGAAACATTCGTTTAATAATATTAAAGGCATTGTAGGTATTGCCGGGTTTGGCATTTTTGACCATCTGGATAAAAGGGATTACATAAAGAAGATGCTTCCTGCACTTTCGGATGAGCAATTCGACATGCATGCCAACGACCTGGAAATGTTGAGGCAGATCTATTATGATCTGATTTCATCGCATCCGGAACTACTTTTTATTGTCAGGTTTCATCCCCAGGTGCGCGACATATCGAAGTCGGAGTTTACGAAAGTTATGTCGCTGCCAAATGTACTTATATCGAATAACTACCAGGCATCTGAGTATGAGCTCAACAACATTTCGGATGTAATCTCCATATGTGATCTGTGGCTCGGTTATGAATCTACTACTGTAATTGAAGCCTGGTTATTAAAAAAGCCTACGATTCTGATCAACCCAAGCACGCCCGATTTTGTGCGGGAAAATCACAGCCGTGGATGCCCCAAAGTAGCTACGTTTGCTGAGATTGAAGACGTGATTACCCAGTTTTATGCCACCGGCAAAGTGACCATAAGTGAAGATCTCACGGAGGTGCGTGCTCAAATTATAAAGGATATCATCGGCTACGATGATGGGCAAAATCACAAGCGTGCTGCTGAAATTATCTGCGAATTTTTACAGGCACAGAAAAGACCTTCATTCTTTAAGATACTTAGCAAAATGCCGCTGAAGTATGCTTTGCAGATAACCCTCCGGTATTATGTGTACAGGTCGTGGTTGTATAAGAAGCTTCGTCCCGGCGTGTGGGCTTCGCACCATTGGTATCCCCTGAACAAAAAAGAAGTGGAATACTACGAAAATCTCTATCAATCTGCTGTGTAAACTCCAGGCGTGATCCGAAAGCTTTTTTCAGACAGTTTAATTTATGCTGTTGGGCCGCAGCTCCCGAAGATCGTGAGCTTGTTTTTATATCCCATTCTCACGAGTCATCTTACCAGTATAGATTATGCAGTGTTTGGCCTGGTGCTTTCGTATACCAGTCTTGTGTCGTTCCTGAAAGACATGGGGCTGAACATTATCTTTTTCAACAGCTTTTTCCAATACCCAACGAGATACAGACTTATATGGAGACACCTGATCGGGTTTCTTTACAACTGGGTGCTGGTATATGGAACCATTCTTGCCCTAGCGATTTACCTGGCGGTTCCCACGGAGGCGCGACATCATGTGTTCGAGATCATTTTGTGGGTGGCAGTTCCTGCCATGATCTTTGAAAACACCATCACTGTCGGGTCCTACTTCTACCGTGCACAATCGAAACCAATTCCGGTAGTTACTGTATCTGCCATAAGCGGCTTCATTACCGTCGCCAGCAATTACATTACCATCGTTGTATTTCGTATGGGTTATATGGGATGGTTTGTTTCATTGTTTGTGTCGTCGCTGTTTTCATTTCTAATGTATTCCTACTTCATCTACTTCAAACACGGGATGACACCGATTTTGAAAGTAAGGTTGAAGTACATCAAACGTTATCTTAAAGTAAGCCTGCCACTGGTTCCGCATAATTACGCCGGTTATCTGCTCGATTCGTCGGACCGGGTGGTGATGAAGTATGTAAAAATCGGAACATCGCAGATTGGCTTGTACAACCTTGCATATTTATTTGCCAACTACTTCGGCATGTTTGAATTTGCCATCGGCCAGGCTGCAGGTCCCATATTTCTGAAGCTTTACAACGAAAAAAATTACGCAGAAGCAAGAAGGCTGGCGTTTACCATACAGGGAGTGTTCCTGGTAACGTCGTTCATCGTGTGCCTGTGGTTGAAAGAAGTATTCCTCGTGATGGTGAGAAACGATGAAATGCAAACGGCTTACTACCTGGCAATTGTTCTAATCATGAGTTATAATTACCGGCCCATGTATTACGTGAGCACGAATTATCTTTTTTACCAAGAGAAGACGATGACGCTGATGAAAATATCTTTCACAGCAGCAGTTCTTAATATCATCCTGAATATTATTTTCCTCCCGATGTACGGTGTAATTGCATCTGCTATCACTACATATATATGCCTGGTGATTCTTGGTTACACGGGCTTTTTCCTTAAAAGCTTTAAGAACTACATGAAGCTGGATCATTATCCATTCGTGTGGATGGGGGCAATGACTCTGCTTACGGTGTTGGTTTACTATCTCCGGGATATCTCTATAGCATCTAAGGTTGTTATTTCTATATTGGTTCTCATTTTGGCAGGAGTGCTTGCCCTAAGATTCCGGAATTCTTTTCACGTGAACCCTCAACCGGTCGCAGGCTAACGGAAAATGAACAGGATCAGGGTCATACCGGTTTTATTGTTGCATAAAGGAGGCATGGTGAAATCCGTCAAGTTTAGGGATTATAAATATGTTGGTGATCCGATCAATGCGGTAAGGATATTCAACGAAAAGGAGATTGACGAAATCGTTATTCTGGATATCGACGCCACCAGGAACAATCGTGGCCCGGCATTTCAACAGATT